>JACMMB010000075.1 GCA_014379305.1 Akkermansiaceae bacterium | reverse complement strand
GTGGAAACCATGCGCTGCAACATCGCGAAACCGCGCTTTTTCATTTTTTCCGACGATCCCGATTGGTGCCGCCGGACCTTCACCGATGACGACATGGAAGTCATCGATTCCGGCGAAAAATCCACCGATCCGCTTTACGACCTCTTGCTGATGAGCCATGCCGCCCATCACATCATCGCCAACAGCAGTTATTCGTGGTGGGGCGCCTGGCTAGGCGACAAACCGGAACAGCGTGTCATTATGCCAGACCGCTGGTATCGCGGGGACACTGTTGCGCCGATGTCGGAAAAACGTTGGAAAGCCTGATGCTCGCGATATCCGCGTGGTCGGCGAATTGAACGGAAACCATGGACTTCACCATCGTCACCCCCAATTTGAACTATGGTAGATTTCTCGCGCAGAGCCTCGCGAGCGTGGCCTCACAGCAGGGGGTGGAATTGGAACATCTGGTGATGGATGGTGGCTCGGAGGATGACAGTGCCGCTATCGCCGCCGGGTTTTCACACCACATATGGTGTCAGGAAAACGACCGTGGCATGTCGCACGCGATCAACAAGGGCTTTGACCGTGCATTGGGTGACTGGGTCATGTGGCTCAACGCCGACGACCGGTTGCGCCCCGGATCACTCGCCGCGATCCTTCCGTTTCTCCGCCAATGCGAGGCGGATATCGTCTACGGTGACTGGAATATCATCGGCGAAGGCGGCGATTTCATCCGAACCGTGAAGAGTCCTGCTTGGTCGAAGTTCGTCCATATCCATCACCATTGCTACGTTGCCTCGACCGCTGCGTTTTACCGCCGCCAAAGCGTCATCGCGGCAGACCACCGCATTGACGAGGAGTTCCGCTACGTAATGGATGGCGAATTTTACGCGAGGCTCGATGTGGCGGGGAAAACCTTCTTGCATGTGCCGGTCACCATCGCTGATTTCCGGATGCACGGAAACAACACCTCCCAGCGCCATCTGGGTCCCAGGTCCGATATGCATGCGATACTCGCTTCAGAGCGTCAACACAACGAATCGAGAGCCATCCGGCGGGCTTACGGGATCACGCTTTTCAACGACCCGTATCTCAACGGCCTGATCGACGGGCTGCTCTGGATCGCCGCCCGCGGATGGAAGCAAATTCTGAAACTTATTTCCCGCCTTTCCGGAACGTGACAAAACAATTGTTGGAGAAGCCCGTCGTCGCAGTGGTGTTCGCCACCATGAACCGGAGTGGGACTGCATTGGCCTGCGTCAATGCCATCGCCTCGCAATCCGTTCCCCCGGCATTCGTCGTCGTCGCGGACAACGTGTCCACCGATGATACTGCGGAAAGACTGCTTGCGCTGAAGAATCTCCCTTTCGATTTCACCGTCCACCGGATGACCGAAAATCGGGGTAACGCCGGCGGTGTCGAGGAAGCGATGGAGATCGCATTCTCAAAAGGGGCGGACGCCGTGTGGATTCTTGACGACGATTCATGGCCCCGCCCCGGTGCCCTGGAAGCGATGCTTGAGGATCCTTACGATGACTCGACCGTCCTTCACCCGATCCAGATCGATCCTAAAAGCGGCAAGTTCACTTGGCCTCTCCAGATTTTCCATGAGGGAAAATGGGGCCTCGTGTTTTCCATGGATGACATGCCGCCGGGGAAACAGACGAAGAGCCGCGGCGTGTGGACCGGAGCCCTCATTTCCAAGAAAATCAGGGACGCCATCGGTCCCGTGCGCGGCGAGCTGTTCATTCGCGGGGAGGACGAGGAATACCCGTGGAGAATGGAGCAATCCGGTTTTCCTCATGCCGCTGTCCACAACGCCGTTTTGGATCACCCGGGTCCCTCTGACATCGTTCACTGGGAGTTTCTAGGGAAACATTTCTTTTTCGAGTACGGCCTTGCGGACTGGAAACTGTATTACAAAATTCGCAATA
This sequence comes from Akkermansiaceae bacterium, assembly GCA_014379305.1. Lineage (GTDB taxonomy): Bacteria > Verrucomicrobiota > Verrucomicrobiia > Verrucomicrobiales > Akkermansiaceae > Luteolibacter. The sequence continues at coordinate 2,462 of JACMMB010000075.1, read as the reverse complement.
TGGTTTGGCTGAAACTCCAGCAGTCCGGCGCGATCAAGGCACTGTCAGTAGCCTGCGCATATGCCATTGCCTGTTGCCGGTTCGACGGCTTCTCCAGAATTCCGCTGATATTTCGTGCAGCCAGGGATGGCTGGAAGGGTCGCTTGGGCAAAATGCCTTAATCCAATCCCGTCACCGGTGGTTTCTAAAATCGCCGGTATTCTAATGAATGAATCAGCTGGAAAATCTTTACGCACCACAATATGATGCCGCTTGGCTGGCCCAGGCAGCTTTCCCGAATCGCTAGGGATATTAACGGCCCACCTTAGCAACTTCACAGCATCCATGTCAGTCAGCCGAAAAGATTCATTCACACTCCAAGTCATCCAGATTACGGATGCGTTTCTTGTATGGGTTGCCTTTTGGCTGGCCAGTCTCATGCGGGCTCCTACCCGCGAGTGGTTCTCAATGCCATCTTCCGAAGACGGTAGTCTTGCCGCAATGGCTTGGGTTCTTTATATTGCGGTGCCGTTTACCCCGCTTGTTCTCGAGCATTTCGGTTTCTATGAAAGAGTCAGGCAAAAGCCATTACGTTCCGCAGCTTGGCAATTGACGCAGGGCATTTTCATCATCGGCTTGGTGATTTCACTGTTTTCCGTTTTTGCGCAATTGGGAGGGACTAGCCGTCTGATTCTGGGCCTAGGCGGGTTTCTCATGTTCTTTATTCTGCTTGGTCGCGACCGGATACTCTCCCATTGGGTTGCCCGAAGAAGGGAACGTGGAATCGGCTCGGAAAAAGTAGTACTCGCCGGGTCTGAAAAGGAGGTGGCCGAGCTTTTGGCGGATCTCGATCCCGAAGCGATCTCTGACTGGGATATCGTAGAACACTTCGATTTGTCCCTGAGGCCCCCGGAAGATCTCTTCGCACTACTCAAGAAGGAATCAATCGCCCGCGTTGTCTTCTCCACCAAGACCACAGAGTTTGAGAAAGTCGCAATCGCAGTTGAAATTTGCGAGCTTCAAGGAGTTGAGGCGTGGATAGCAGCCTCATTTATTCGTACCCAGATCGCACGTCCCGTTTTCGATTCGGTAGGCTCAAAGCCCATGCTCGTCCTGCGCTCTACCCCGGAACTTTCATGGGAGTTGATGTGCAAAGGGTTATTTGACCGGGTAGCCTCATTGATCGTCATCGTTCTAACATTACCCCTGTGGATTTTCGCGGCCATCGGCATCAAGCTCAGCAGTCCGAACGGGCCGCTGATGTTTTCACAAATGCGCGCCGGTCGCTATGGCAGCCCATTCCGAATGTGGAAATTCCGCACGATGGTGGCGAATGCCGAAGAGCTTCTCGAACAAATCAAAGAAGAGCACGGAAACCAAATGGATGGTCCGGTTTTCAAACTGGATCGGGATCCTAGAATTTTTCCTTTTGGAGCGCTGCTTCGAAAACTCAGTATCGATGAGCTCCCCCAGCTGCTCAATGTCTTTCTCGGTGACATGAGTTTGGTTGGCCCACGCCCCTTGCCGTTGTATGAGGTTGAAGCCTTCAGTGAAATTTCCCATCGCCGCCGCTTGAGCGTGAAGCCCGGGATTACCTGTGAATGGCAGGCGGGAGGTCGCAACAAAATTACCAGCTTTGAAGACTGGGTGGAAATGGATCTTCGTTACATCGACAACTGGTCTTTGTGGCTTGATTTCCAAATTCTACTCAGGACGATCCCCGCCGTCCTCCTGGCTAAGGGTGCGAAATAGCCGTCTTCTTCACCTCTCAAATGGCTCTTTTATCGTCCGTCTTCTGGATTGTCGGCTTTACCCTATCGGTTGTCATTGCGCCCCAGCTCCGTATCTGGACCTGGGGACCGACCATGCTTTGCTTAACGGCATCCACACTTTGCGCATTGCCCTCCATCTGGAATGAACGCAGGAGTAGCGGGGATCTTTTGCTCGTTATTACCGGGGCGGCAGCGGTGTTCTGGATCGCTGTAAGGGCTTTTTTTTCTCCTGTTTCGGAACTTGCCCAATCCGACATCCTTCTGTTGGCAATGGCGGTTGCGACTTTTATCTCGTTCCGTGCGATAAGCCGCGACACCATTTCCCAGCGTGTTCTCATCTTCGGTATCACACTTCTCTCCCTGGCGAGCTTATGGGTCTTTGTTCAGCAAATAATGCATCCTGGATTCGCTCCGGTGTTTCCCTCAAACCAAAACAAATTACCCACTGGATTTTTCGCTCATTATAGCTACGGAGCGTCTTTTCTGATCGCAGTGTCATTGATATTGGCCTCGATGGCATTGCACTCCGGAGAAAGGGCCGTTATCAGAATCCTGTTCGGCTTGGTCTCATGCGCCTGCTTGACCGCCATCTACTACACCCGCTCCAGAGGAGGGATCATCGGTGCTGCGGGAGGCATTGGTATACTTTTTATATATAGTATTATAGTTGGCAAAAGAGACGGGAAAAAGTGGTTTGCCCCGGCTATCATC
>JACMMB010000074.1 GCA_014379305.1 Akkermansiaceae bacterium | reverse complement strand
CCGCGCCTCCTGACATTGTGTAGGCGATCACCCCAAGAATCAGCAGGACAGCGGCACCAGCCATTACCGCCATTGGCATTCTAGCCTTCCGTTGCGCCCTCTTCTTTTGGTCCTCCAGCGTCACAAAGGCGCTGTGCGGGAACTCGCGTCCGAGCGGAACTTTTGGCGGTGCTTTCGAAACTTCGACCGCCGATTCGGTGGAAAACTCTTCACTGGCCTGGGGGATAACTGTCTTGGAAACGATCTCGGCTTCCGTAACCGAACCACGGTCTGCTGTCATCTTTGCCATCGGTTTTGAAGCTGTAGGTGGGGCCTTTCCGGCCGGGGGCTTTTCCGCCGCAGGCAGTTGCGCCGATCCTTTGGAAGCCGGTGCTTTATCAAGGTGGGGCTTTCCACTCCGCGCAGCCTTTTCCACCTTCTCACCCGTTGTAGGAGCGGCGGAAGAAATCACCTTACTCGGTGCATCCGCAGAGGCCGCCTCGACCTTTCCACCCGGCGCTGAATCCATTGAGGTCGTGGTGCCAGCGCCAGCGAGCGCTGTTTCGAGGTTCGTTACCGGCCCTGGATGACGATCAAGCCCCAACCTTGACGCCACCTCCAGCGCGGTCTTGGGTCGAGCAGGCGAATGCTTGTCCAGACAAAGGCCGACTTCTCGATCCCAGTTTTTCGGGATTTGCTCTCCCAAGATTTTCAGCTCAGCTCGGCGGGCGGAAATTGCGGGGGGAACCGTTTTGCGAATTTGCGATATTAAATCTCCACCTCGAAATGGTGGCCCACCGGTCAGTAACTCAAAGATCAACGCTCCCAGCGCGTAAATATCATCCGGGCGGGCAGGCCGTTCGCCATCCAAAAGCTGGGGACTTGTGTAAGCGAGTGTCCGGTCCACCACTCCCTTTTGACCCGACCGCTCCAGGGAGTCCGAGACCACTCGGGTAATTCCGAAATTCATTAGGGCAAGGTCACCCGTTGTCGTGACCAAAATGTTGTCCGGGACGAGATCGCGATGGAGCAATTCCACCTTGTGTGCATCTTCCAGAGTTTGGCAAAGCTGTGCGACCCACCCCTTGATCTCGGAAACATCAAAATGGTGTTTTGGTCGTTTCGACAACAACGCTGCCAAATTCTCACCGTCGCTATGGTCCATCGAGATCGCCACCCATTCTGCCTCTTCAATCAAATCATGCACCCTGACAATATGCGGATGAATGAGCTGCCGGTTTCGTTTCGTCTCTTGCCGCAGTTCGGTCATCGCCCGTGCGTCTGCCACCACGCTCGCGGGCAAAAAATGGAGAGTGATATCTTTATCCAGCTCCTCGTCGTGTGCCAGCCAGCCGGTCAGAGAACCGGCAGATTCCAAGCGGCGCTTCAGAGTATAGCAACCGGCAATTTTTTGCCCGGCTTCAAATATCCAGACTGGGCTTTCGGGTGATTTCTTTTCAATCGGATCAGTATCGCTCACGGGGCTCCTCTATAATGGTGGATTCAGATTTTCATCAGCGACTTAAATTTAAAGCCGACAGTGTGGCAAGCCTCGCGTGGAGAAGGGCAGACGAACATTTGAAAGAAATCCCTTGTCAAGCAACGAGCTTTTCTATAAATACCATACCTCAACACTTTACCGCCTTTATGTTTGATTATTTGTTTCCCATTTTGGCCAAAAATAACTAATCCACCCTTATGAAGACACTCATTCTTCTCGCAGCAGCCTCCGTGATTTCTCTGACAGATGCCGGAGCCGCATCCGTGCCTGAAACGGGACCTACTGCATTCGGCATCTTTCCAAAAAACCTGGCGAGACAACATCTCGGCACCAATGTTTTTCTTTATAGGGAAGGGAATCAGACGTTTGTGCCTACGGAGGCGGGAGCGGCTTGGCTAGACGACGATGTGGCGACGGGGTGGCCGACTGCGACCGGTCGTCAGTATTATATGCTTACCCTGTCGCAAGCTGAGCTGATCACACGCTTCGCTCTTTCAACTCGTGGTTCCACTGGAACGGTGACCATTTACGCGGGTGACGAAGCGGCTCCCCCTACCGCGAAATCGTGGGTCGTTTTGGCCAGGGATCTGCCAGTCGAAGCGCTTAACGAAAAGATCTCGGCTCAGGGTTTTAGCCGCTTCGCGAAGTATATTTTGATTGAGACAAATCTGACGGCTTCCGGTCCTTGTTACGGCATTTATCTCTACGGCGAAAAACCAGCGACAGATTTTTCGCTGGAGAAACGCGCACAACCCTTGAACGCGCAAGGAATATTCCGTTTCGTGAACGACCTGACGAGCATCAGCCTTTCCAGCCTTTATGCAAAGGCGCGCGTTTCCTATGTGAACTCAGATGACAATTCTGTAGCGGTCCAAAAAGCGATCGACGATAATCCGGAAACCTCCACGACGCTCGTCTCCTCGGAGAGCGAGTCAGGAATGATTGTGCAGTTCCATGGCAGCCAAAATATCCAGAGAATTTCCGCACTGACCGACGTCGGCGCCAAGGGTCGCCTTGATTTCTACCT
>JACMMB010000073.1 GCA_014379305.1 Akkermansiaceae bacterium | reverse complement strand
TATCCCCCACTGAAGGGCATGTAATTCACGTGTTACTCACCCGTGCGCCACTAAACAAGTTAGGTATTACTACTCAACTTATTCCGTGCGACTTGCATGTCTTAAACACGCCGCCAGCGTTCGTTCTGAGCCAGAATCAAACTCTCCGTAAAAAATTCGGTTGGCGTATCTTTCAAGATCCGAAGACCTTTAGGATATCGTATTCCAAATTGACCTTAGCAGGACCAAAGTCCTGCCGTACTGCGCGACATTTCGCGCAGCGCACAATTTAATCTTTTTCCTCATCTCAACAATTTTCGCATGCCTTTTGGCACCGATATTGCTGAGTCACACTGTCAAAGAGCTTGTTTCGTAGGGACTAAAAAGCCGATCAGGTAATTGCTTACCACGATCGACTGGCTGTCTCTCGAGCCGTCCTGTTTCGTGACGACGGGCAGACCCTAATCCCCGGCTCTGCTATTGGTCAATATCTTTTGAGACGATTTCCGAGATTTTTTCGTTTTTGATCCTAACTTATTGATCTAGAGTGGCACATTCGTCACCTGCGCGCGCTTGTTTGCATGTCTTTTGATGAACTCAAGCACGCTTTTCGATCTGAAAAGAGACAACCATTCACGATCCCTTCTCCGAACGCTCGACCTTATGCCTCATTACTACGTTTGTAGTATTTGCTTAACAGCCGGTCCATGAATGGCTTTAATCTACTGCATCCGTAGTATTTGCTTTCCCTGCCTCGCGGCCAATGCCTGACGGGCACACGTTCCATCCATCAGCTTTGGGAGCACCCCCTCTTGTATTTCCTGGTGGAACCCTCCACAATCACGGAAACAAGCCGCGCCCATGCCAAGAATCGCCCTATTACAGTCCAAAACCTTCCCCTCCAAGCAGGTTTCATTCGATCACCATGAAATACTGATCCGTGATGCCGCTGCGGCAGGTGCCCAAATCATCGCTACCCAGGAGCTGTTTCTGACCGCTTATTTCTGTACCGCGCAGGATCCCGCGCGCTTTGATCTTGCGGACCCGGTACCAGGCCCGATCACTGATCGTTTGGGCGCGTTAGCCAAGGAGCTGGGCGTCGTCCTGATCTCCTCCCTGTTCGAGCATCGCGGGCCCGGCCTTTATCACAACACCGCGGCAATCCACGATGCGGACGGCCGTCTGCTTGGCCTCTATCGCAAAGCCCACATACCGCAGGATCCAGGCTTTGAGGAAAAATTTTATTTCACTCCGGGTGACAGCGGCTGGCCGGTCTGGAATACCGCGTTTGGAATGGTCGGCGTCTTGATTTGCTGGGATCAATGGTATCCCGAAGCGGCGCGATTGATGGCCTTGGGGGGCGCTCAATTGCTGGTTTATCCAACCGCCATCGGCTGGCTTCCTGAGGAAAAGGAACTGTTGGGAACCGCGCAACACTGTGCTTGGGAAACGGTGCAGCGTGGTCATGCTGTCGCAAACGGCTGTTATCTTGCCGCCATCAACCGCACCGGAATCCACGACGGCACCGAATTCTGGGGTCAATCCTTCATCGCGAATCCCTACGGCGAACTCGTGGCCAAAGGCTCGATTGTGAACGAGGAAATCATCTATCATGATCTCGATTACAAGCTCGTCGAGGATTTCCGCCGCATCTGGCCGTTCTTCCGAGACAGGAGAATCGATGCCTATCAAGGACTCATGTCACGCTGGCTCTGAAATGGTGCCGGGTTCCGGTGCGGCTATTTGACCTCGATGTGCCGACTGCTCATCGCGAACCCTCTCCGGTCGTGGATATTCAGGTAAAAGACCTTGGCTTCGGGGGGGATTTCAGCGCTCACCTTACTCGCTTCGTTATCGACGCCGGCCTCCTTGCTATTCCATTTCCGCTCCTTCCAATTTCCAGTGTCGCTGGTGTAAAGAAGCTCGGCTTTTTCGATTGGCGTATCCGACTTGAACTTGGAAGAGGTGGTTCCGCCTGCGACTTGCTGGGGAGAAATAACTGGAAGCGGTATGCCTTTTTTCAGAACCTGATCCGCAAACGCGTGGATCACTTCCGCACTCGCGCCCTCCTCCTGACCATGGGGCATGTCCCCCGGGATCGAGAGGTGGACCATGCCTTTCACCGCAAGATAGCTTTTTTGCAACGAATCCAGTGGATAGGCGAAATCATTCGTCCCGGTCGTCCACAACAAAGGCAGATCAGCCTGCGGCAGATAGCTCGATGGATCCCATCGGGCCGCCCATTGTTTCGTCTTCTCCGGTCCCATCTTCTTGAACTCCTCTAGCCAGCAGGAATTTTCGGTAATAAAGCCGCATCCATACACCGGCGCGGCAAACTTGAATCGATGATCCACCCCCGCAGTGATCGACGTCAGATACCCCCCCCAAGAAACTCCGGTAATCCCGATCCGCTCCGGATCAACCTCTGGAAACGTCCGAAGCAACGAGTGCGCACCCACCACCGCCGCCACCGCGTGATAGGTCCATTGATCATGCTCCGCCAAATCCGTTTGATCGAATCCTCCCCATCCCGGTGGACCGCTGAATTCATGCCGCTTGTGATCATTCGAAGGTCCACCCGGGATGGCTCCGCAAGTATCCATCGCAATGGCCGCGTAGCCGCGTGAGTTCCACAGCCGCACCCATTCCGGAAACGCGGATCCTCCCCCGCCATGCACCAGCACCATTGCCGGAACCTTCCCGCCCTTCTTCATTTCAGGAAAACCATAGTATGCAAATACCCTGGTCGGATTTTGTTTCCACGGCACCCCTTCGAAAAACACCGTGGTGACTCCCTCCTTCGCAAACTGATCCGCATTATATGTGACCGGAGGCTTTTCAAGCTTTTCCATATCCCACTCCACCGCTCCGCAAACCAGCCCTGCGGACAAAACATATTGAATGATCGTAATCAAAATTTTCACGCTCCGAATGTGGCAAAGCCTGTTCCTTTGGCAAGCAGACATACTTGGGCAAGCCGCCTCGGGCCTACACCTTGTGCAAGCCGAAGAAACTCCGGCTCTTGATCAAATCCGCAACCTGCTTCGGCACCATGGCTTCCCATGACTCATCTCCCTTGCCGATCTTTTCCAATACCTCCCGCGAGAAAATCTTGAGAAACTCCGGATTGTGATTATCAAGCCCGACAAAGCTGCCGCGATCCGAGAGATAACCATATAGCTTCGAAAGTTCCGGCGAAACCTCCATGGTTTCGACCGTGATCGTATTGCCGCTTTTCGCGTCGAGCAGCGGATAGACGAACAGCTTCAGGTTGTGCTTAAACAATCTCCCGAAGCTCTCCAGAATCCCTCCGGGCAAAGTCGTATAATACTTCTCCTCGAACAGCTCGATCAGCGAAGGCACGCCCATCACAATTCCTATCCGCTCCCGCGTCCGCCAGGAAAGGTATGCCGCCAGGCGATAATACTCGAAGTAGTCGGAAACCAAAACCGTCATCCCGCAGGCCGACAGCAGATCCGCCCGGGCCAGGAAATCCCGCCGATCAACCTCATTTCCGCCCGCCAGAAGATTCCGCATCGTCAGCTCGAAGATCGGCAAAACCTCCTTTCCCTGCATCTCGGGAAGCTCCTGGAATTTCTTCAGCGCACAATCCAACATGTCGAAATTCACATTCGTCGGCGGCCGGAAACTCCCCCGCTCCACCAGCAGGGCCTTTTTGTATAACGCCTCGGAAGGCTGCAGCACCTCGCCACTGCACCCGAACATCGCCGCTCCGCTCAGGCCCAGCTGAACCAGCTTCAGCGCGATCAGTCGATTGTCCACCGAGCGAAACTCGATCCCGCTGAGCTCGATCATATCAATCTCGATCCGCCCCGTCGTCAGCTTGTCCAGCAGACTCTCCACCAGCGTCTCCGGCTCATGATGCAGGAAAAAACTCCCGAACAGCAGGTTCACCCCCACCACCCCGAGAGCCTCCTGTTGCAGCGCCGCCTCCGAATCCAGCATCCGCACATGGATCAGAATCTGGCTCGGCTCATCATGCGGCCTCGATTGGAACTTCACCCCCATCCAGCCGTGGCACTCGTTTCCACCCTTGAAGGAACGCGCCACCACCGTATCCGCGAACGCGAAAAATGCCGTGGTGTCCCCTCGCGAATGATTCAGGCGCTCGATATTGAGGTCGAACTCCCGATCCAGCATCGCTTGCAGCCGGGACCGCGACACATAGCGGTCGCCACCGCCGTAGATCGCATCGCTCACCGTCATATCGTAAGCCGAGATACTCTTCGCCACCGAGCCCGCAGCCCCGCCAACCCTGAAAAACCACCGCACCACCTCCTGCCCCGCCCCGATCTCCGCAAACGTCCCATACCAGCGCGGATCAAGATTTACCTTGAGAGCCTTCTGGTGCGTATCGAGTTCCAATTCCTTTTGCATATATATAAAAGTGACGCAGGCACACCGCCCCCGTCACTTAGCAGATACAGGGCCGATTACTTGGTGAAATCTCCAGCCGCCAGTCCCTGCTTGTGGCCGTCAAAGCCATACTTCGTCGCCTTGAATTCACCGACATAAGCAACCTCGGCACTCGCCGGCACCTCTATTCCAAGGCCCCAGTAAACCCCGTTCACCACCAGCCGCCGCAAGCCCTCATTCTCCAAATCCGTCGCCGCCCCCATCGTCGTCGTCAGCACCTTGTTGATTTTCCCCGCCTCATTCTTGACCTCGCGCGACCATGCCACCGGCATTGATGGTTCGTTGACCTTTTGCGTCCCCCCATCCTTCCGCGCCTTCTCGTGATCCGCAGGCTCGCCATCTCTTTCCATCCCTTTCAGCACCACTCCCCGCACCAGCACCGTCGCATCCTCAGGCAGCGCCGCTTCATACACATCCGTATCGCCAAACAGATCCGCCACCCCGTTCAATAGCGGATTCTTCTCCTGTCCCTTCTCGATCGCCCCGCGGGTCGCCTCCACCTTGTGACTTCCCCAATGGCTGATCCACGTCTCACCCAGAACCTTTTTTCCGAAGCCCCCGCTCTCATGATTCCATGACCACTCCGCCCATGCGCTCTCCTTCGGGAAATTGAAAATGTGCGTGCTCGTCCGCAGCGCCACCAGCGGCACCCCGCGATCCACCGCCCCCTTGAATTTCCCCATCGTCGCATCGTCGTACTCGCGGAACCGCAGCAACATCACCAACGCATCCGCATCATCCAGAGCCTCCGCCCCCATCAGGCTCTTCGTCGCCTTCGGATTGATCGTCCCGTCATCATCCGCTGAGAACAGCACCGTCGCATCGAAGCCATGGTGTGTGCTCAGGATTTTCGCCAGCATCGGCATCGCCTCCTCGGAGCGATACTCCTCGTCCCCCGCCAAAAGCACCACATGCCTGCCCTTTCCCGCACCCTCGCCGCCCGTAAACTTCAGCCAGCCCGCCCCCGCCTCCATCTTCACTTCGCCCAGAGACACACCCATCGCCAATCCGCAGACAGCGCCAAATCCAATGTAGGTTTTCATCATGATTCAAATACTTCGCCAGCCTTCCTCATCGCTCAAGAAAAATGGCACACCCGTTTCACCCCGGCCCCGCATCCGCATTCCCCCCCATTTTTGATAACTGAAACCTCGCAAACTCCCGCAAACCCGCCAGATTCACCGTCATGAAAACCATCGCCTGCGCCTGCTCGCTCATCTCCCTCGCCTCCGCGCAATCGGAAAAACCCCACGCCACCGCCGAGTGGATCACCGAATCCTCCGCAACCGATCCCGGCAAATCCATCCGCACCATCCTGAAAATGACCGTCGATCCCGGCTGGCACACTTACTGGATCAACCCCGGCGAAGGCGGCCTCCCGCTCAAGCTCAACGCGCAAATCCCCGCTGGCTGGACCCTCGGCGAAATCCAATATCCCGCTCCCAAGCAATTTAAAACCGGCGGCCTTTCCGGCTTCGGCTATGAAGGCGAAATCCACTTCCCCCTCCTCATCACCCCCCCGCCCAAGGCCGCAAAAATCCCTCCCCTCACCGCTACCCTCTCCTGGCTCACCTGCAACGATGACGCCTGCGTCCCCGGCAAAGCCGAACTCAGCCTCGCCCCCGCCCCTG
>JACMMB010000072.1 GCA_014379305.1 Akkermansiaceae bacterium | reverse complement strand
ATGATTTCCGCAGTTGCGGCGGCGACAATGCCGTCAGCTTCGGAAACGACCACGGCGCGGGAATCGCGGGCGGCCTTGCCTTCGAGACCGGTCCCAACCAGGGGTGATTCGGAAACCAGCAGAGGGACGCCCTGGCGCTGCATGTTTGAACCCATCAGGGCGCGGTTGGCGTCATCGTGCTCGAGGAAGGGAATAAGTCCGGCAGCCACGGACACGAGTTGCTTTGGCGATACGTCCATGTAGTGGACGGCATCCGGAGTGGACTCGATGAATTCACCCCGTTCGCGGGCGTCGATACGCTCGGTGTGGAAATGGCCTGACTTGTCGATCGGATTACTTGCCTGTGCGATGAGATAGTTTTCCTCCTGGTCGGCGGTCAGGTATTCGATTTCGTTGGTAACCTTTCCTTTCTTGACCTTGCGATAGGGGGTTTCGATAAAACCGAATTCATTGATCCGGGCGTATGTGCACATCGAGTTGATAAGCCCGATGTTCGGGCCTTCCGGAGTTTCGATCGGACAGATGCGGCCATAATGGGACGGATGCACGTCACGGACTTCGAAGCCGGCGCGGTCACGATTCAGACCACCCGGGCCAAGCGCGGAAAGGCGGCGTTTATGAGTCAGTTCGGCCAGCGGATTGGTCTGGTCCATGAACTGGGAGAGTTGGGAACGACCAAAGAAATCGCGCACCACGGCGGAAAGCGCTTTCGGATTGATCAGCTTCTGCGGAGTCATACCCTCGATGTTCACATCGAACAGAGTCATGCGTTCCTTTACCAGGCGCTCGGTCCGGGCAAGACCCACGCGGCATTGATTGGCGAGCAATTCGCCGACGGCACGGACACGGCGGGAGCCGAGGTGATCGATGTCATCAATCACTCCCTCACCCTTTTTCAGTTTGAGAATATAGCGCACGGCAGCGAGGAAATCCTCCGGTACCATGATGCGCTGATCGGAATCGACGCCGATGCCGAGCTTTTGATTGATTTTGTAACGGCCTACGCGTGTGAGATCGTATTTCTTTGCATCGAAAAACAGACGCTTGAGCAGAGCACGGGCGTTGGAAGCTGTCGGAGGATCGCCGGGACGGAGTTTCCGGTAAATATCCTTGAGTGCGGATTCCTCGTCTTTGGCAGGGTCTTTGCGCAGCGACTTGAGCAGGATTTCATCCTCCCGGCCGTCGATGACTTCGATTTTTTTGTTACCAAGTGCCAGGAGTTGTTTGACGATTCCAGCGGTAAGCGGCTCGTAGGCCTTCGCGATTACGAGTTCGCCGTCGAGAATATCCTCGAACGGAACTTTGTGACCGAGTTCGGCTTCGTCCATCGAATTGCCGAGGGCAAGATTTTCAATGGAGTAGAAATGACTGACGATGTCCCGGTCGGTCGGATAGCCAAGAACGCGCAGGAAAGTCGTCGCGAGAAACTTGCGCCGACGGCGGCGACGGTCGAGATAAACGTAGAGTAGATCGTTGGTATCAAACTGGACTTCCAGCCATGAACCGCGGTCAGGTATGATCCGGAACGAATGGAGCATTTTTCCGTTCAAGTGTTGCGATGTCTCAAAGCAGATGCCGGGTGAACGGTGTAGCTGGGAAACGATGACGCGCTCGGCACCGTTGATGATGAAGGTGCCGCGGCGGGTCATCATCGGCAGTTCGCCCATGTAAACGCGTTCTTTCTTGGTGCCGGTTTCGTCCTTGAGCTTGAACGTCACATATAGTGCCGCCGAGAAGGATTCGCTGTTACGCAGCGAGTCGAGCGAGGTGATCTTCGGATCTTCGATATCGTAGGCGACGAAATCGAGTTCAATCGCCTCGTCATAGGACTTGATCGGGAAGACCTCGCGGAAAACCGCTTGCAGGCCGGAGTCCGCGCGCTCCCCGGGTGAGATATCCTTTTGCAGAAATTCGTCGTAAGACCGGCTCTGGACTTCAATGAGGTTAGGCGGGTCGATGACCTCTTCAAATTTACCAAAATAGAGACGTTCAGCCATAGGGATGCGGTGGTGTTGGTGTTACGAGTTTAAGCCCGAGCCGGTGAGGGTCTCAGGCGGATGTGAGATCAGGAAATGGAAGATTGGGCGGAATAAGCGAAAACGACACGTAACACTTCAGGGTTGGGTAGTATCACGCGTCGGTCTCGAATTTGCAAGGGAAGGAAAATAGTTTAATGGATTGCCCGGAGCGGATTGCCTCCGCTCCGGGTGAAATCCAGCAGGAATTACTTGAGTTCGATGGTGGCACCAGCCTCTTCGAGCTTTTTCTTGGCGGCTTCCGCAGGGTCTTTGGCGACGCCTTCGAGAACCTTTGCAGGTGCGCTTTCGACAAGTTTCTTCGCATCCGCAAGGCCAAGGCCGGGAGCGACTTCACGGACTGCCTTGATGACAGCGATCTTGTTAGGACCGGCTCCGGTGATGACGACGTCGAATTCGGTTTTTTCTTCAACGGCTTCGGCAGGACCAGCGGCAGCCGGACCAGCAGCAACAGCTGCGGCAGCGGAGACGCCCCATGTTTCTTCGAGTTGTTTAACGAGGTCGACAGCTTCCAATACGGTGAGCTTGCCGAGTTCTTCTACGAGTTGTGCGATGTTTGACATTGTATTTTTCTTTTCGGTATCGTCGCCACCAGAGCCTCCGGTGATTTCAGCCTCCAAGCTTGGAGACCGACGAGGAACCATTTATTATCAGGCCATGACGTCGAAACGCTGCCGGCCATCCGTTCAAATTGTTTTATATCAGGCGGTCGGGGCTTCGGTTTCTTCAGCGGCTGGAGGAGCGGGCTCCTCTTTGGCTGCGGCGATTTCAGCGGTCGCCGGAGCGGGCGCATCCTGGTCTTCGGCAACAGCCTCAGGAGTGGAATCCCCTGCTGATGAATCAGCGCCTTCCGGGTTGAATTTCGCCTGAATAACGCGGGCGATGCGGGCGGCCGGCTCATTGATGACGCTGAGAAGCTGGGAAAGAATCGCTTCGCGTGATGGAATGTCGGCAATGGCTTTGAGTTTATCACCGTCGAGAATCGAATCTCCGAGGATGCCGATTTTCATTTCCGGTTTTTTAAACTCTTTTTCGAAGTTCTTGAGAGCCTTGGCAGCCATGAAGACTTCGGAGTTTCCGGTGACAAAGGCTGTCTGGCCGATCAGCTGGGTGCCGATGTCGGGAAGGCCCGCTTCCGCGAGCGCTTTGCGCATGTAGCTGTTTTTGGCGACGGTGCATTTGGCACCACCGGCATCGAGACGATTGCGCAGTTCACTGAACTGGGGAACGGTCAGACCGGTGTAATCGATGACGATGACGTATGGCGAGTCGTTGACGCGGGCCAGCAGGCTGTCAATGATGATTTGTTTATCTGGATTCATGGTCTTGGCGTGCTGGGGTTAGGCGGAAGCCTTGGTGTAAGTGGCAGCCTCGAGAGGAAGGCCGGGAAGCATGGAGGCGGCGAGCGTCACTCCCTGGATGTAGTTGCCTTTTGCAGTGGCTGGCTTGGCGCGAACCACACCGTCAACAAACGCACGGGCATTTTCCTCGAGCTGGATAGGCTCGAAAGAGATTTTCCCAATGGCGCCTGAAACGTTGCCGTTCTTGTCGAGTTTGAAATCGATGCGACCTGCCTTCACTTCTTTGACAGCCTTGGCGACGTCATCGGTGACGGTGCCGGTTTTTGGATTGGGCATCAGGCCGCGGGGTCCGAGAACACGGGCGATTTTGCGAACTTCCGCCATCGCATCAGGCGTCGCGATCGCGGAATCGAAATCGACGAAACCCTCCTGGACTTTCTTGATCAGATCTTCGTAGCCAACATGCTCGGCACCTGCCGCGATCGCGGCTTCGGCGGCCGCACCTTGGGCAAACACGGCCACGCGGACGTTTTTACCCGTTCCGTGCGGAAGGGAAACGGAGCCACGCACCATTTGATCGCTCTTCCTTGGATCAACTCCGAGGCGGAAGGAAAGGGTGACGGTTGGCGTGAACTTCGGGGCGGGTAGGGTTTTCACAGTGCTTATCGCATCTGTGAGGGTGTAGCCTTTGCCGGTTTCGACGAGGGCGACTGCTTGTTGGTAGCGTTTGCTGCGTAGTTTGGACATTATGTTTGTTGGTTTGCAGTGATAGCGGATAAACCCTGCGGCCTACCCTCTTGCGGATGCCCCTTTTTTGAGGCGGCGAGGAAAATTGTTTTACATACCTTCGACTTCGAGCCCCATCTGGCGCGCGGTGCCGGCCAGGATGCGGGCGGCGGCTTCAGGATCCTTGGTGTTCAGGTCGGGCATTTTTATGCTTACCACTTCCATCAGTTTTGCTTTGGTGATCTTGCCGACTTTTTTCTTGTTTGGCTCGCCCGAACCGGATGCGAGACCGGCGGCTTTCTTCAAGAGATTTCCGGCAGGTGGCTTTTTCGTGATGAAGGTGAAGGACTTGTCTTTGTAAACCGAAATTACCACGGGAAGCACATCTCCGGTCTGGGCCTGGGTGGCGGCATTGAATTCCTTACAGAATGCCATGATGTTGACACCCGCCTGACCGAGGGCCGGGCCGACGGGTGGAGATGGGTTGGCGGCTCCGGCGTTGATCTGGAGTTTGATAATTTTGACGACTTCCTTGGCCATGATTGATGCGGGGTTGCGGTGAGGTTGGTGTTGAGATTTTGATTAAAAAAAGAACTGCGGCTTATTCACGTTCGACTTGCCAGTATTCGAGTTCGACGGGTGTGCTGCGTCCGAAGATAGAGACGGAAACGCGTAGCTTGCCGCGCTCCGGATCGATTTCCTCGACGATTCCGCTTTGGGATTGGAAAGGGCCGTCGGCGACTTTCACGGTATCACCGACTTCAAAGGAAATGGCGGGGCGGACGACTTCCTCGCGCTCCTGGATCTGGGAAAGCATGGCCTCGACCTCGCGCGGGCGCATCGGAGTGGGTCGGTCCTTGGTTCCTGCAAAGCCGATTACCCCTTCCATTTCCTTGATGAAAAACCACGTTTTCTCGACCAGCTGGTTGTCCTCGGTGGCCAGGTTCATGTTGACGATGATATAGCCGGGGAAAAACTTCTTTTTCGTTTCGGTTTTCTTACCCCGTTTGATTTCGGAGACAATCTCCGTCGGCACGAGAACTTCACGAATGTAATCCTGCATCTCATCGGACTCAACCTGACGGGCGATGCGGTCACGCACCTTCCCTTCCTGTCCGGAAAGGACTTGGACGACATACCATTGGTCTTTGTATGGGGCGGTCTCTGGCATGAGAAGCGGGTATTTAGCTGTAATGAGTGAAGGAATGTGTGGAAAGAAATATTAACGGAAGATTTCGGTGAGGAAACCCACGGTCAGAACCTGAAGGAAATCCCAGAATTGAACGAAGGCGGCGAGTAGGATCATTGCGATCAGAACCACGATGGTGGAATCAACGAGTTCCTTATATTTCTTGAAGCCTTTGATCTTGGGGTCCGATTCCCATGGCCAGCTGGCCTTGCGAAGCTCACCTTTGACCTCGCGCAGAAAACTGGAAATCCTGGCGAAGTAACGGATGATCAGCACCACGATGATGAGGAGGACCGCGTAGAGAATGCCGGAAGTGATCCAACTATTGCCGATCTTAAAATATTCAAGGAAAGTCATTCAGGAAGTTGGGTTGAAGTAAAAATGGCACGCCAGGAGGGACTCGAACCCCCAACATTCGGTTTTGGAGACCGACGCTCTACCAATTGAACTACTGACGCGTTTTTCGGAAATAAGTGAGGTTTCGAGGCGATTTTAGGGCACCCCGGTTTAGCGGGGTGCCCCAAGAGCTTGGCTCGTATAGGAAAGTCAATTCCTCAACGGTGCCGATGGATTGATTTATTCGACAATTTCACCAACCCGGCCGGCACCGACCGTGCGGCCACCTTCGCGGATGGCGAAACGCATGGTTGGTTCCATGGCGATCGGGGTGATAAGCTCAACCTCAAGGCCGATATTATCACCAGGCATCACCATTTCGACTCCATCAGGGAGTTTGATACTGCCGGTTACGTCAGTGGTTCGGAAATAGAATTGCGGACGATAGTTCGAAAAGAAAGGGGTGTGGCGACCGCCTTCTTCTTTGGAAAGAACGTAAATTTCCGATTTGAATTTCTTGTGGCCTTTCACAGTGCCTGGCTTGGCCATCACCTGGCCGCGCTCGACATCGTTCTTTTTGAGGCCGCGGACGAGAAGACCGACGTTGTCACCCGCACGACCTTCGTCGAGAAGTTTACGGAACATTTCAATATCCGTAACGGTGGTTTTCTGGGTGTCGCGGATGCCGACGATCTCCACCTCTTCCATTTTCTTGACGATACCGCGTTCGACACGTCCTGTGCAGACGGTTCCACGGCCTTCTATCGAGAACACGTCCTCGATGGGCATGAGGAAGGTTTTGTCAATCGGACGCTCAGGCTCTGGAATATACGAGTCAACCGCATCCATGAGCTTCATGATGTTTTCCTTCTGGGCTTCGTCGCCATCAAGGGCAAGCTTTGCCGAACCTTTGACGATCGGGATGTCGTCACCCGGATATTCGTAGCTTGAAAGCAGATCACGGATTTCCATTTCAACCAGCTCGAGAAGTTCTTCGTCATCGACCAGGTCAACCTTGTTCATGAAAACAACGAGAGCGGGAACACCCACCTGGCGGGCCAGCAGAATATGCTCGCGGGTTTGCGGCATCGGGCCGTCCGCAGCGGAGCAGACAAGAATCGCGCCGTCCATCTGCGCCGCACCGGTGATCATGTTTTTCACATAGTCGGCGTGTCCGGGACAATCCACGTGAGCATAGTGACGTTTCACTGTCTCATATTCCACGTGGGCGGTGTTGATGGTGATGCCGCGCTCACGTTCTTCGGGAGCTGCGTCGATATCCGCATAGCTCTTCTTTTGGGCTAGGCCTTTGTCAGCGAGCGTATTCGTGATTGCTGCGGTGAGGGTGGTTTTGCCGTGGTCAACGTGACCGATTGTGCCGATATTTACGTGCGGCTTATTGCGTTGGAATGCTTCTTTTGCCATGGTGGTTGTGGTTTCGCTGAGACTTTATTGAGAAATGGTAATGTAGTAGGCCGTGGAGCTCGTGGGGGGAATTGAACCCCCGACCTCATCCTTACCAAGGATGCGCTCTACCCCTGAGCTACACGAGCAAATTGGATTGTTTGTGAGCTTATCCTTAATGCCGACAAAAGAACCGCGACCTGTCTCGATTAAACCCGGGACTGGGCGCGGCACCCCTGACTTTATTTGGGGAAGAGCGGGCGGACATTAACAAAGCGCACCCCTCTGTCAAAAAAAATATGATTGTTTTGTCACTTTCTCGCAAACTCTTGATATTACAAGCTTCTAAGCGCCCTCGGATGGCTCGTCCCCGCTGAAATCCTCGAGTTTTCTAACAAATCTCTCGATCTGCAGGCAGCGACCGGTGCTTACCTCGGCCTCGATAATCACTCCGCAGATTTTCACCGCACCCTTCGCAATCGGGAAACGGGTAGGCATCCCTGTCCTGAATCGCCACACCACGGAATCGATGCAACGCCCAAGCACAGATTCTTCCGGGCCGCACATTCCGGCATCCGTCAAATACCCGGTGCCATTGGGAAAAATCGTCTCATCGGCCGTTTGAACGTGGGTATGCGTGCCCACGACCAGGGACACCTTGCCGTCCAACATCCGCCCCATCGCGATTTTCTCGGACGTGGTTTCCGCATGGAAATCGAGAACGATTACCTCAATCCCCTGCTCTTTCAACCGTGCCGCTTCGGCTTCCACCATGAGAAATGGATTTTCCAACGGCGGCTGGATGAAGGAGCGGCCCTGGGCTTGGATGACGGCCACTTTACCCTTCGCGGTTTCCAAAACGACACTGCCATTGCCCGGAGTTCCCACCGGATAATTGATCGGTCGCAGCAGCCTTGGCTCGGTCGGGAAATAGCTCACGATTTCCTGCTGATCCCAGACATGATCCCCGGTGGTGATGACTGCTGCTCCGGCCCGCAGCAGATCAATGGAAATTTTAGGAGTAATTCCACGGCCTCCGGCGGAGTTCTCGCCATTGACGATGATGAAATCCAGGGAATGCTCCTCCCTGATGCTTGCCAACTGCTCGATGACAGCCCTTCTACCTGGCTCGCCGACCACATCGCCGAGGAAAAGTATGCGGATTCCCCCATCGTTTTTAGCTTCGCTCATCGGGCTGGAATGTCCGGCATTTCAACACACGGACAACCACAAAATAATTTCTTCCTTCCCTGAAGTTCAAAGTTGGACGTTCGATCCGCGATAATCAAACCTCCCCCATGAATCGACCCCGCATCCTTGATGGAAAAGCCGTCTCCGCAGCAGTGATCGAGGAATGCCGCGAGGAAACCGCCGCCCTCATAGCCATGGGCATCACCCCCGGTCTCGCCGTGGTCCTCGTTGGCAGCGATCCCGCGTCGCAGGTCTATGTCGGCTCGAAAGCCCGCACCTGTGCCGGACTCGGATTTCATTCGCTCAAAATCGAACTCCCGGAGGAAACGACCCAGGCGGAGCTGCTCCAGGTCGTCCGCGAACTCAATGCCGACCCAGCCGTTCACGGCATTCTGGTGCAATTCCCCCTGCCTCAACACATCAGTGAGGAAACCGTCATCCGCGCCCTTGATCCGCGGAAAGATGTCGATGGATTCCATCCGGAAAACGTCGCCAAGCTCGTCCTTGAAGACCCCTCTGGCT
>JACMMB010000071.1 GCA_014379305.1 Akkermansiaceae bacterium | reverse complement strand
TCCGTGATGATCGAATTCACCGGTTCAGACTGGTGTCCGCCTTGCATCATGATGACCAAAAAGGTTTTTTCTAAAAAAGAATTTGTGGATGGCGCTTCGAAGAAATTCGTCCTCGTCCATTTGGACTTCCCGGAAGGTGATCCTGAGTTGAAGAAAAAGAACGAGCCGGTTGCCGAAAAATATGCGATCGAGGGCTTCCCAACCGTTGTTCTTCTCGATTCCGAGGGTAAGGAGTTCGATCGTTTTTTTGCATCAGAGTATCCTGATGTGGACAAGTTTCTTGGAAACCTCAAGGCATCGTTGGATAAGAAGGAACTGGACTAAACCGCACCATTTGAAACTGCTCTTGAAAAAATAGTCCGTTCCGGACGTGAATCTTCCACCCTGACTGGCTTCTTGCCAGATCAGGGTTTTTCTTTTCATCGGCTTGGAGATCAACCACGTTTCCCGCCCCGCAAGCCATGTCTGAAATCCGCAAACCATTTCCCTTCGCCGAATTTGAACCCAAATGGCAATCTCGCTGGGATTCTGAGAATACATTCCGCACTCCGAATCCAGGCGATGTCGGTTTTGACGCGACGAAACCGAAATACTACGTGCTCGATATGTTTCCATACCCGAGTGGCACGGGCCTACATGTGGGACACCCCGAGGGATATACGGCGACGGATATTGTCGGACGCTATAAGCGGATGAATGGTTTCAACGTGCTGCATCCGATGGGTTACGATTCCTTCGGCTTGCCTGCTGAGCAATATGCAATCAAGACCGGTCAACATCCGGCAATCACGACAGCAGCGAACATCGAAAATTTCAGAAGACAGCTGAAATCTTTGGGATTCGGCTATGATTGGTCGCGTGAGATTGCAACCACGGATCCGGAGTATGTCCGATGGACCCAGTGGATATTCCTGCAACTATATTCATCGTATTTCTGCGAGGAAATGAACAAGGCGAAGCCTGTATCCGAACTCGAAAACAAGGGCTGGTCGCGCGATCAAATTGACGATGTGCGTCTTGCTTATGTCGCGGATACCCCGGTGTGGTGGTCAACCGATCTCGGCACCGTTCTTGCCAATGAGGAGGTCGAGGAATGGAAATCCAAAGGACACGTCGTCGAACGCCGCCCGCTACGCCAATGGATGCTGCGGATTACCAAATATGCCCAGCGATTGATGGATGAGCTTGATACGCTTGATTGGCCCGAAGGAATCAAACTATTGCAGAAAAACTGGATCGGTCGAAGCGAGGGTGGGGAGGTTGTTTTCGCGATCGCGGATAAATCGATCACGGTTTTCACCACCCGTCCGGATACGCTTTTCGGAGCGACCTATATGGTGCTTGCTCCCGAGCATCCTCTTGTACCGCAGATTACAACAGATGAGAATGTGGCCAGAGTCGAAGCCTATCAGAAAGATTGTGCTTCGAAATCAGATCTGGACCGTGGAGATCTGAACAAGGATAAATCCGGGGTTTTCACGGGAGCATTCGCGACAAATCCAGTCAACGGCGCACAAATCCCCGTCTGGATCGCCGACTACGTGATGATGGGCTACGGCACCGGCGCGATCATGGCCGTGCCCGCGCACGACGAAAGGGATTTTGAGTTCGCGAATAGATTCAACCTGCCCATCTTGCAGGTTGTGCGTCCGCTCGACGATTCTGACTGGCAAGGTTATGCGGCATCGGGCATTGCAGTAAATTCTGGATTTCTCGATGGCTTGCCTACTGCTGAAGCCAAGGCGAAAATCATCGAATGGCTGGTTGAAAAGGAAAAGGGGGTCCGTAAAATCCAGTTCAAGCTTCGCGACTGGCTGTTTTCCCGCCAGCGGTATTGGGGCGAGCCCTTTCCGATTGTTTGGAAGGACGGACATCATTACGCGCTTTCGAATGTCAATCTGCCTTTGTTGGCTCCTCCTCTCGAAAACTACAAGCCATCGGGAACTCCCGAGCCGATTCTAAGCAAGGCTCGGGAATGGGTGGAACTCCCTGACGGAGTAACCCGCGAGACGAATACCATGCCGCAATGGGCCGGTTCCTGCTGGTATTATCTCCGCTTCTGCGATCCTGAAAACAAAGAGCGTTTTATTTCCGAGACAGCGGAGAGATATTGGAGCAGCGACAAGCCGGGCATGGTGGATCTATATGTCGGAGGTACGGAACATGCCGTACTACACCTTCTTTACGCCAGGTTCTGGCATAAGGTTCTTTTCGACCTGGGGCATGTAAGCACTCCGGAGCCATTTCAAAAGCTGGTCAATCAAGGACTGATTCTTGGCGAGGATGGCCAGAAGATGTCCAAATCCTGCGGCAACGCGGTGAATCCCGATGATGTGATTTCCGAATACGGAGCCGATTCCCTGCGGCTTTACGAAATGTTCATGGGTCCGCTGGAGCAGGTAAAGCCATGGCAAATGAAAGGAGTAGAGGGCGTATCGCGTTTCCTCGCGCGCGTCTGGCGCCTGGCGATTACTGAAGACGGCAAGCTGACGGAGAAGATCAAAGCTGCCGACTGCACGGACAAGGAACTGCTGCGGGTCATTCACGAGACGATCAAAAAGGTCGGCGAGGATATCGAAAAACTAAGTTTCAATACCGCGATTTCCCAGATGATGATTTGCACCAACGCTTTGACCCAGGCGGAAACGGTTCCACTCAAGGAATTCACCCAGTTTCTCGCGGTTCTCAATCCCTTCGCACCGCATATCACCGAGGAGATTCACGAGCGTATCTGTGCGAAATTTGATCGTTCTCCCGGGCTCCTTTCCGAAGCCGTGTGGCCGGATTATGACGATCAAGCCCTGATTCGCACCGAGTGTGAACTTGTTGTCCAAGTCAACGGAAAGCTTCGTGAACGCATCTGGATATCAATGGATGCTGATGAGGAAACGGCCAAAGACCGGGCCTTTGCCTCCGAAAAAGTGAAGGAGCATGCTGATGGCAAGACCCTTAGAAAGGTTATTTATGTGCCCGGTAAAATCATCAATCTCGTCGTTTCCTGAAATCGTCCGCTTCAGGCGTGATGAAGAAGGATCGAATTCGCCGCGAAATGATCGGAAAGAATATCGGAGACAATGACAATCGGCGTTCCTGTTTGAACCAGATGAAGCTTACGCAGATGCTCAGTTGAACGCTTGATGGTTTCTTCAATGCTCGATGAAAAAGACATTCGGAAAGCGCGGACCCCGCGAGTCATGGCAAGCTGGCGACAGACCGTTTCCTTTGGCGTAAATGCGTAAAAGGCACCGGTGCGCGGACGCATCAGGGCGACATGGTTTGCCAACACTCCGCGCCGGGTTAGAACTACCAAGCGGGCATCCGCAAGGGAATCAGCGAGAGTGACGGCGGCGCGGGCGGTTTTCTGGCGCTCATCGCGGAGTATCACGTTTTGGCCAAAACCATGGCCGCCGGAACGCTCGATACGGGATGCGATCCGGACGATGGCTTCCACGCAACGTTCAGGGTATCGACCGACGGATGTCTCCCCGGACAGCATTAATGAATCCGCCTCTTCATAGGCAGCGTTCATGACATCGGTGACCTCGGCGCGTGTCGGTGTCGGGTTGGTGATCATCGATTCGAGTAGCTGGGTGGCAACAATGACGCGCGTGCCGAGCTCATGGCAACGCTTGACGATGCGGCGTTGGAGGATCGGCAGTTCTTCAAACTCAACCTCAATGCCGAGGTCTCCACGGGCGATCATGATCACGTCGGAAATCTTGATGATGGCGTCAATGTTCCGTATGGCTTCCTGGTCTTCGATTTTGGCGACGATCTGTGCCTCTCCTTCGAGGGCTTCCATCGCTTCGCGGAGTTCGAGGACGTGGGCGGCGTCGCGGACGAAGGAACCGGCAATGTAATCGGCACCGCATTCCACGGCGAGAGCGAGGTCGTGGTGATCTTTTTCTGTTAGAGCAGGCAGGTTGAGGCGGACGCCGGGAAGGTTGATATGACGGCGGGAACCAAGGAGACCGGGGGTGCGGACATCACAGATGATGCGGTCGTCGCCCACGCGGTCAATGCGCATGAGCAGGGCGCCGTTATCCACCACCAGGGTATTGCCTGCCCTGACGTCTTCCATGAGGCCGGGATAATTGACCGTAGTCGAGAGGGGGATGGAGGCCTCGGCATCGGCCCTGCGAAATTCAACCTTGTCGCCCTCCTTGAGCTCGTAGGCTTTATCAAGGTCGCCGGTGCGGATCGAGGGACCCGTAAGATCGAAGAGGACGGCGATGTGAGCATCGCGTTTTCCGGATTCCTGACGCACGATTTTTGTCATTTCCGCAGCCCATTCGTGCTTGGCGTGACTCATGTTGAGACGGATGACGTTGACGCCGCCATCAATGAGTTTTCCAATCATTTCGGGTGTCTGTGTGGCGGGACCCAGAGTGACGATGAGCTTGGTTTTGCGGGACATGAAAGCGATTTTGGGACCTTTGGCGTAGATGTTTTCAAGGAATAAGCAGGGCATATGCCGTGCGAGGTACATGAAAGCCCAGGGAGAGACGGCTTTGTCAACCTGCACTTGATTTCCCGGCTTCTGTCAAATTAAACCGATGCCAGCGAATTAGTTTTGATCGATGGTTTTTTCGTTCGAAGCGTCAATGATGGCGAAGCGTTCCCGGTTAAGGGTGGGGTCGGAGCGGAAGATCAGACGACCCGAGTGCGAACGCTCAAGTTCGACGAGGAGTTTCGCGTCATCGGATTTGAAACGGTTGAGGACATCCGAGTTAACGATCACAATGAGATCTCCGACCTGTT
This sequence comes from Akkermansiaceae bacterium, assembly GCA_014379305.1. Taxonomy (GTDB): domain Bacteria; phylum Verrucomicrobiota; class Verrucomicrobiia; order Verrucomicrobiales; family Akkermansiaceae; genus Luteolibacter. The sequence continues at coordinate 5,669 of JACMMB010000071.1, read as the reverse complement.
CGCGTCGGGATTGGATGACGGTATTGAGACGGCGTTGGATCTCGATGGACATGGTCATTGGCGTCTTCACGCGGCCACGGCCCTGGCAGTAGGGACATGGCTCGTACATTGAATCCCGGAGGGATTCGTTGAGTCGCTGGCGTGTCATTTCCATGAGTCCAATGGATGAAATTTGGAGAATCTGGGTCTTCGCCTTGTCCTTTTTGACCCGATCCTTCATGGCCTTGTAGACCGCCATTTGGTCTTTGCGGTGCCTCATATCGATGAAGTCCACCACGACAAGTCCGCCGATGTTCCGCAACCGAAGTTGGCGGGCGACCTCTTCCGCAGCTTCGACGTTGGTTTGGAGGATCATCTTATCGACGTCCTTGGATCCACGATTGCGACCGGTGTTCACATCGACCGAGATCAAGGCTTCGGTTTCATCGATGACAATATAGCCGCCGCATTTGAGCCAGACCTGGCGCGAAAAGGCCTCATCGATCTGTTTCTGAATGTTGACACGCTCGAAGATCGGTTGGCTTGCGGTGGGCAGATGATGGATTCGGCGTTTGGCGCGACGGGAAATTTTTCCGGCGATTTCGCGGATGCGTTCAGTGGTTTCCTCATCGTCGCAAAGGACCTGATCGATTTCCTCGGTAAGGAAGTCGCGGGCGGTGCGCTCGATGAGGCCGGGTTCCTGAAAGATGCAGCAAGGAGCCGGGTTATTGGCACGGCGTTGGTCGATTTGATCCCATTGTTCAAGCAGCATGGCGAGATCGCGGACAAAGTGGCGGGCACGCGTGCCTTGGGCGACTGTGCGCATGATGATGCCCATGCCTTCGGGAACGGAGAGCTTCTGGACGATGCGGCGGAGGCGCTGGCGTTCCTTGGGATCCTCGATTTTCCGAGAGATACCGAATTGTTCAGTGAATGGCATGAGCACAAGGTAACGTCCGGCCATCGAGATGTTGGTTGTGACGCGAGGGCCCTTTGTGCCAATGGGGCCTTTGGAAACCTGGATGACGATTTCCGAGCCGATCGGGTAGATGCTGGGGATGTCCTTCGAGGAGATTTTTTGCTGCGGCTTGCGGCTGCCTTCGCGCTCAATTTCCTCTAAACCGCCATCAAGTGCGGCGGGGATGGCATCCCAGAAGTGCAGGAAGGCGTTTTTATCGAGTCCGATATCGACAAACATCGCCTTCAATCCCTGTTCGATATTCTTGACGCGGCCCTTGAATATACCGCCGACTATGTTTTGGTCGCCCTCCCGTTCGACAGTGTATTCTTCGAGGACGCCGTCTTCGAGAAGAGCCACGCGACGTTCGAGTTTTTCCACATTTACGATGATTGAATTACCTTGTGACGGGTCTGCTGTTCCGATGCCTAGTAGTCTTTTAATTTTTTGAATCACGTTGAGTCTTGGTTGAAAGTTGGTTTGTTTTTTGTTATGAAATCGGGTCACTCATTGATGCGGGTGGCACGAGGAATGACTTGTCCCTCGCGATCGATTTCCGGGGTGATTGTCGGGGTAGGGGAAGTGGTGGTGGGTTGTGTTTCGATGGGAGCGTTGGCATTGACTCCGCCGACTTCATCGCCTGTTTCGCCGTCTACCTCCACCGTTGCCAAGGCGGTGGAATCCTCGACGGGAACGACTGGGATTTCCACTGCTTCTATGGAAGCCAGAACGTCTTTAGGCAGTTCAATCGCCTCGATACGTTTTGTGTGGCCGGCAAATTCGGTTTGCGGTTTGAGAGGCAGACGGAGGCCGTTTTCCTGAGCGAAAATGCCTGTGTAAACGATGTTCACCAGAGGCCCGCAGACGCCGCCGCCCGAGCCTGCGGCTTGAGCAAGAATGACCACCGCGTAACGCGGTTTTTCAAAAGGGGCGAAGGAAATGATCCATGAGTTATTGGATTTTTTCCCGTTATCGACCGTCTGTGCCGTTCCCGATTTCGCCGCGATTTCAATGTCGACCATGCGGACTTTTCCGGCGGTGCCGCCGGCTTCGTTGACCGCCATGAACATGCCTTTACGAATGAGTGCGAGATCACTCTCCTTCATGCCGGACTGCAGGAGATCGACTTCGAGTTTCGGAATATCAGGAACCAGGATGGTGCCGTCCCCGGAGGTAACCTTGCGCACCACGCGCGGCTGATAGTATTTTCCGCCATTGGCGATGGTTGAAACCATCGCAGCCAATTGCAGGGGTGTAGCCAGAGTATCGCCTTGGCCAATGGAAAGCATTGCGGTTAAAGCGGGAGTCATTACCGCGCCGGGGCGGGCGGCGCGCCAGGCGCGGGAGCCGGGCAGGATGCCGGGATCCTCGTTAGGCAACTCAATGCCGGTTTTTTTGCCGATGCCGACAAGTGAACAGCCATCCACCATGGCTTTCCATCCGATGGCGTTGGAAAGTTTGTTGAAGTAGGGATTACAGGATTGCTGGATCGCGCGGGGCAGGGTGAGGGAGCCGTGGCGGCCTTTGGATTTGTTCCATAGCCAGCAGCCAATCTTATGTTTGCCGTATGGGACATATCCGTCACAGACGAAGGAACGGCTGGCCAAGCCATGAATGGCACCGGAAATTGCGGTGGGAATTTTCATGGTCGAGCCCGGTTCAAAGGATGAGATGGCCCGGTTGGTGAAGGGGGAGAGCTGCTTGTTAGAATTGTAGGCGATGAATTTTTCCCGGGATATCGAGGGGATGAAAGCATTGGGGTCGTAATCCGGCACGGATGCCATGGCAAGAACCTGGCCGGTATTCACATCCATCACGACACCGGCGGCACGGCCCGCGCGTCTAAGGGTATTTTCCAAAAGAAATTGGATACGGGCGTCGATGCTTAGCTCGACATGGGCTCCGATTCCAGGCTTGGTATAGTCGAGCATGCCGATAGTGTGGCCCTTCTCATCTTTCAGCACGGTTTTTTGTCCTTCGGGACCGCGAAGGTGTTCGTCCATGGTGGCCTCGATTCCAGCGATGCCTTTTTCATCGCCGATGTAGTGGTCGTAAGCCCGCTTGTCCGCTGAGGTAATGTCTCCTTTTTCCCACTGTTTGAGGTATCCAATGACGTGGGAAGCCAGGGTGCCGTAGGGATATTGGCGTTGGGGGCGGATGCCGATAGTAACACCTGGAAAATCGAGATTGCGCTCTGCGATACGGGAAAATTCCTCGTAGGTCAGGTCAGCGCGGTAGGTGAAAGGCACCAGCCCGCCGTGGGTTAGATAGTGTGTGCGGAGGGCGGCGGCGTTGTAATTTTTCGCCAGACCCAGCTCTTTGAGGGGCTTGATGGTCCATTCGTTTACGATGGCGACGATGTCTTTTTCAGACTTTTTCCTCGGCAAGCCATTGAGGGTCGTGAGGCGATCAAGGGTAGGGCTTTCATCGTGCTGGAGCCTGTATGCCTGTAAAATTTCATCGAGGTTGAAGGAAACCACATAATTGCGTAAATTTCGTGCCAGCAGAACGCCGTTCCGATCGGAGATTTCCCCCCGGATACCAGGTTCGCGGACGGAAACGGTGCGATTGCCGGGAACGAGTGCTTGAAACTCATCGCGGCGCTCGATTTGGAATTCATGGAGCCGGGACAGCAGCGTGCCGAATCCAACAAGAACCAGGGCGGTTAGGAGATAAAGTCGAAGTCTGAAGCGAGGTTCCAAAGTCTGAATTAGCGGAGGTTGTGTTTTCTTGCTTCCGGGTAGAGTGAATGCTGGAAAATCTTTGCGAGATGATAGAGCAGCCAGAAGATGAGAGGCGAAAATAGCATCGTGACCAGCGAGGTATAGGAAAGAAGGCGGATAATTGACCGAGTGATGGTGAAATCGCCACGGACGAAGGAAATGAGGATAAACTCAGCGCTGAGATAGAGGAAAATCGCGATGCCGGTAAGCAGAGCGGAAAACTGCCATTTTCCCTCGCGGAATAGAGGATTCAGCCCTTGCATGAGAAATCCCATGGCCGCGAAGAGCAGGATCGAATAGCCGAATCTCAATGACTCGACAGGCTGGGTGTAAACCTCGGCATCAACGATCATCGGAGCCAGGGAGCTGTGCGCATCCCAGAGTGTGCCGCCGATGAAAGCCAGGAGCAGCATCGTCGGGGTGGTGACGGTGACGGCGGTGCAAAGAAATACAAGATGGACGATCAGGATGCGGGATTGGCTTAGCCCGGTAAATGCAGGTACGAACTGCTGAACCAAAAACGCGGCAAGCAGTAAAAACAGAGTGCAAATATTATAGCGGAACAAATGGGTGGAAAATCAGTGGTTTTGGGAGAGCACGACAAAGACCGTACCCAGGTCACTAAGATTGACGGCGGGCGCGACGATGGCTTCCGAATCGAGGGGGCCCTTTTCGACCGAAACGATGCTGCCAACGAGGATGTTGGGCTGGAAAATCCCACCGCGACCCGTGGTGAAAACGCGCTGGCCAGGCTTGAGCGCGGCGTTTTTGGAGAGGAAACGAAGTCGGAGATTTGAATTGTTGTCAAACTCACCACGCTGCCCGCTAACGATGCCGACTTCCGGCGTGCCTTCGACCCGGACGGAAACCTGGCATTTTTCATCGGTGATGAGGAGGACGGAAGAACGATTTTTAAATGGGCGGTCAATGATGCCCACAAGTCCCTCGTTGGAAAGAACCGAGAGCTGGATGCCGATGCCGCGATCCTCACCCGCATCTATTTCCACAGTTTGCCACCAGGTTGTGGGATGCCTACGGATGATTTGCGCGGGCACAACTTCGAAGTTCGTCGCTTTTTTGAAATCAAGGGCATGACGGAGTTCCGCGTTCTCACGCTCCATCCCTTGAAAGCGGGATTCGATGATTCTTAGCCGGCCGATTTCGCTCCGAATAGTGGAAAGCTCGGCTTCAAGAGCTTTCGAGTGCTTCGTTTCCCTAAGGAGGCTGCGGGATTTTGTTTCCAGAGCGGAGCCGGATTTAAGGAAAGGTGAAACGGTTTTAAAGTAGCCGACCTGAATTTCACGCACGACCGGTTCGCTACGGGTAAGCGCCCATGTCGCGCCTGCGAGGAAGAGAAGTAAGGCGATGAGGTTGAGCGGTTTCATGACCGATGGAGTCTCCGACTAGCGGAGTCTCAAGGCTCAGCGATCCGTGTTGGTGACGCGCTTTAGCAGGGCCAGCTCTTGAAGAGCTTTTCCGGTACCTTCAGCAACGGCGCTGAGAGGATCCTCGGCAACATGGACGGGCAGGCCTGTTTCCTCACGAAGCAGGCGGTCAAGGCCTTTTAGCAGCGCGCCGCCTCCGGCGAGAACGATTCCGCGATCCACAAGATCCGCGGCGAGTTCCGGCGGGCAACGCTCGAGTGTGGTACGGACCGCATCGACAATTGTGCTGAGGGGGTCAGCCATCGCCTCACGAATCTCCTGGGAGGTGATGGTGATGGTTTTCGGAAGACCGGCGACCAGATCGCGGCCCTTGACTTCCATGGTCAATTCCTTGGGTAGGGGAGCTGCGGAGCCAAGGCGGATCTTGATTTCCTCCGAAGTGCGCTCTCCGATCATGAGATTGTACGCACGCTTCATATACTGGATGATGGACTCGTCCAATTCGTCGCCGGCAGTGCGGACAGACCGTGCGTAGACAATGCCGGAAAGCGAGATGAGGGCGACCTCGGTGGTGCCCCCGCCGATATCGACGATCATGTTTCCAGATGCTTCCTGCACGGGAAG
>JACMMB010000070.1 GCA_014379305.1 Akkermansiaceae bacterium | reverse complement strand
CATGCCAAGGGCTCCTTTGGTGGCGGAGTGCTCGATGAGAATGATGACCGAGTGGTCAAAGGTGCCATCCGCCAGGCTTGGGGAAGCGAGCAATAGCTGCCCTTGAAGCGAGATCGAGAATTCTGAAGTTGATGGATCTTCCGACACGCCGGAAAGGTAGCGTGATCAGCCCGGAATTCTAAATTTTAAAATTCAAATTTTTTAGCGAGGGCCATGGTTTCATCCGAAATTGCCGGGCATTTTAGGCGCGTGGCAGGATTGGAAAAAGAGTTGGCGCTCGAGGATTTCGGAGGCGAGGAGGATCGGCAGGGCGAGCCAGGGATGGATGGGTGCGGTGATGGCGGCGAGGAAGGCGAGGGCGAAACGGGAGACGAGGATTTTTCGCAGGGGACCGAGCTGGAGCCGGGCGGATTTGAGATCGGGCTGCCAGGGAGTGGCGGGATTTCCGGCAAGTTTGAGGATGCGGATTTCGGGAATCATTTTGAGGAGGATGGCGCAGCTTGCGAGGATGCCGAGGCCGGGCTGTGAGATGGCGAGGCCGAGGAGGAGAAAGCTGAGGAAGGTGCCGAAGAAACGGGTTGCGGTCAGGGCGAGACGCCAGGAATGGCGTTTGGTGTCCTGATAGATCATGACGCTGGTGAAGATGGCGATTAAGGCAAGCGGCAGGGCGGACAGGGCGGTAATTGTTCCAAGGAGGTCTTTGAATGGAAACGCGGGGAGGAAATGGAGCGCCAAAAGGGTTAGCGGGACCGGGGCGACGAGGGAGAAGGCAAGGATTTCGCGGGAGAGCCAGGATGTTTTCAGGCCCAGGAAGAAGCGCCAGGCTTTGAGGGGCTGGCCGAGGTGGAGGGTCGCGGCGATCATGCCGAGGTTGAACAGGACGGTGGCGGTGATGAGCAGGGGGAGGGCCGCGGGAGGATTCATTTCCGTGCCAGCGATGGAGGAAATCATCAGGCCGAGGCCTGACTGGGTGAGGGCGAGCATGAAGACGAGCGGCCAGTGGGCATGGCCGGGGTGGAGAAATCCGCGATCCGCGGCGTGGCCGGAGGCGGGGGTGACGCGGCCGACGTAGCGGGTGGTTGGCAGGGTGATGGCGGATGAGGGGACCGAGGATTGGGGGGCGAAAACGCTTGAGCGGAAAAGCGAGACATCGGCGCTGTCGCGATTGCCGATGGTTTTGTGTTTGACGATGCGGATGGCTTCGGTGGGGCAGGCCTGGACGCAGGCGGGGGCCTCGCCGACGGCGAGCCGCTGGTGGCACATGTCACATTTGCGGACGATGCCGCGTTTTTTCGAGTATTTCGGGACGTCGTAGGGGCATTTGAGGATGCAATAGGAGCAGCCGATGCATTGGTCATCGAGATGGCGGACGATGCCGGTGTCGCGGTCCTTTTCATAGGCGCCGACGGGGCAGCCGTTCAGGCAGCCGGGATCTTCGCAGTGGTGGCAGGCGGTGGTGATGGTTTGCTGATAGGCGGGCGCCTCGTATCCGCCGAGGAGGGTGCCGACATCGCGCCAGGTTTCACCTTGATCAAGGCCGTTCAGGGATGAGCAGGCGGAAACGCAGGCCTTGCAGCCGGTGCAGCGATCAAGCGAAACCTCGAAGGCGTATTGCTCGCCGGGACCGGGCTGGGAAAGTGGAATGAGCGAGCGGTAATGGGGAGCAAGATCGGGGCTGCGGTCATGTTGTTTGGAAAAATTCGCGACCGGCGTTTGAAGGGTGGCTTGCTCTGCAAGGAGCTCGTCGATGAGGGTGGTCATGCTCGCAATGCACCTGCTAGCAATGCGGGTGCCTGCTTTCCCGGGATCGGGATTTTGTATAAGAATCAGGACCAGCCTGGGCATGAGGGGGATTCATTGGGAAAGTTGGCCAAGCCCCTACTTCGCAAGACCCGCCCTGACGATCAGGGAACTACGCATTGCTCATTAAAAACAATCACTTACAAACATCACCATGTCCGAATTCAACGACGCAGTTTTTCAAGATCCGTCAGATCCCTGGAATTCTCCAGATCCGATCTCCAATCCGCAATTGAATCATTCATTTGAACAGTGTTCTCATGATTCCCTGACGCAGGGCAAGTCCGTTCTCGATCCTTCTGCCCTCTGAATCATCAAGCACCCTTGATGATAACAGATGATTGGAAAAACATACATCTAACCAAATAGTCCTGTAAATCGGCATCTTCCGTTCAGTTCTTATCGAAACTAAAGTATCGGTTACCTTCTCCGTAAACCACCGTTATAAAATGACTTACGAGTAATATAGAAAGAAAACCTTGCCGATATCGGAGTCGGTGGATAAAGGATGGGCTGAACGAATAACACTGTTCGCTATGGATATTACAAGAGTCTCCCCTGCGGTATTCATCGATCTTGCGGCAGGCATGCTCCTCCTCTTCGTCGGTTACTCAGCGACCGCCCCGGTCTATGACACCGGGGGAGGTTTACACATCACTTTTCACAATGAGCTGCTCTTCTTCATCTGTGCGGCGGTGGTATTCCTGCTCTTTCGACCCAGCGAGTGGACCCATCTGGTTTTCACAGTCACCCCATTGTTATTGATCGCGATTTGCGTATTCCACTGGTTTAGTTTTTCGCACTTTGATGGAGATCGTGAGGGATACCGTAGCGATGATGCCATCTGGCTTTTTGGATCTTCATCGGTTGCGATATTTGCTGTGACTGTAGCGGCCAAGCTTGTCAGATCCTCCCGAAAGCGTAGAAGAATCCAACAATGGTGACTCCCGCATCCAAGAATCGAATTCCAAGAAGCGAACAAGCCGTGAGATGCAACCGGCGACAACGTCCATTGTTGAATTCGGGCTCGCCACCGCCGGTGCCATCACTCTAACGTTGGCTCAACGAATATGAACACGGAATGGCTGGAAGAGGCTCATCGGCGATTCGGAGATCGAAAAGACGTCTTCGAGTATGTCGAGACGCCATACAGCCTTTGGTCGAATCTCAGCGATGTCTTCAAGCGCGCCTACGAGTATCCTTACAAGGAGGCGGACATTCGATCGATCTACGAGTTTGCAGACTGGTCCTGCCGACAACCGCGGGGAGAGACCTCAGAGGATGATCTGCCCACTTGCATCGCCGTCTGCTTTTACGAGCACATTCCTCAGGAGGCTGCTGTGAAGGATTTGCCGAGATGGTTCAAGCTGAGCGAGATCATGACCATGAGAGAGATTGTCAGCTACATGGTCGGTGATGCGGGTTTCGAACGAATGCTCGAAGCTTATCCGAAGTCCCAGCGGTCCAAGAT
>JACMMB010000069.1 GCA_014379305.1 Akkermansiaceae bacterium | reverse complement strand
TTCCTCACATCCAGTTCGATCCGCCGCGCCAGATCCAATGCTTCGTTCAGCCGACCTTTGGGAAGCAGCATGCGGAAAATCAGCGCTGGTGTGATCTCGGGATCGAAGCGGAGGTCTTCGGGAAGATATTGCACGTAGCCGTCAACCCGAAGCTTGCCGCCCAACGTCCGTTGGGTGCCAGCGATCGTCCGCAACAACGTCGTCTTGCCCCGGCCGTTGCGGGCGAGCAGGAAATGCGTCCCGCCCGTCAGCCGCACGGAGTCGTCAAAACGAGCCAAGGGGCTCGCATAACCAATTTCCAATCCGGCTTCGAGATGAATGCACGGGTCTTGCTGAATCATTGTTACCATTCGTGATTTCCTCGCGGTTCTAAGCAAAAAGGGAAAATTGTCAAGAGATCTTAAATATATGCGTCCGTAACCTTTTTGTGAATTAAGATAATCCGTTTAAATTGGCAATCTTTTTTTGAACAATTTCGCCGACGGGTTGTCCTTTTCTAAAAAATCACAGCCAACCCTTCCCAAAACTCCCATGGCTCCAGGCATTTCCGCCCTATTTCATGCTCCCATGTCCCGCGGTGATTTTTTCCTAGTGACTGGCAGCAGCCCGACGCTAAAACCTGCGCGGCGGGAAAAATGGCGGGAAAATTGACTTACCAACAGGCGGGGGTGGACACACGGCGGGCCGCCGACTTGGTCCTGGGCATCAAATCTCACGTGGCACGCACGCAGCGGACCCGCAGATTGTGGGGCGCATTCGGCCTGTTCGCCGCCTGCTACGACTTGAGCGCTTACAAGGAGCCGGTCATGATGACGGGCTGCGACGGTGTTGGCACCAAACTGGAGCTCCTGCTCGAACGCGACCTGCTGGAAACCGCCGGCAAGGATCTGGTGGCGATGAGCGTGAATGACATTCTCACCACCGGCGGCGATCCATTGTTGTTCCTCGATTACATTGGCATCGCCGCACTCGATGAAGAGCGCATCACACGGTTGATCAGCGGCATGGCCGATTACCTCGCGGACTGCGATTGCATCCTCGCCGGCGGCGAAACTGCGGAAATGCCCGGCATCGTGCCACCGGGCATCATCGAACTTTCCGGCTTCTGCATCGGCTGCGCCGAAAAATCCGATCTCGTCGACCCCTCCACCATTGCGATCGGCGACGTGCTGGTCGGCTACGCCTCCGACAGCATCCACGCCAACGGCTGGTCGCTGGTGCGGCGCGTGCTGAAGGAATTTCCGAACGAAGTCGATGAATCGGAACTCGCCGCATGGCTGCAACCGACGCGGCTTTACCACGACGTCACAAGCGGCCTGAAAGCCGCAGGCGTGAAGCCGATGGCCATGTCGCACATCACTGGCGGCGGACTACCGGAAAATCTGGAACGCTTGTTCCGCGGCATGGGCGCCGATCTTAAAATCCCGCCTTGGAATCTTCCGGGCATCGATTGGTTGCTGGCGCACGTCGATGAAGAGAACCGCTTCCACACCTTTAACATGGGCATCGGCTGGGTGGCGATCGTGAACGAGGCGGATGTGCCCGCGGCACTGGCCGCCGGTCCGGGTGGAGTGGTGATTGGACGGATGACTCCCGAGGAAGGCGTCCG
>JACMMB010000068.1 GCA_014379305.1 Akkermansiaceae bacterium | reverse complement strand
GTCCTCGTTGGGATCAGCGGGGAGCAGTGCGTATTGGAGTTCGGTGCCGAGGGTGGCGATTTCGGCTTCAAGTCCTGGGATTTCCTCGGCGGCCATGGCGGAGAAATCGGAATCATCGGATTTAGCGAGTTCCTGATTGTCAGCGAGTTGGCGCTTTGCGGATTCAATTTTCTCCCAAAGGATGAGGGTCTGCTTGAGCTTGCCGTGTTCGCGGAGAATTTCCGTAGCACGCTTGGGATCGGCGAAGAGTTCCGGATCGCCGACAGCTTCCTCTAGCTCTGCGAAGCGGTCGCGGCGTTTAGAAATGAGAGAAGAATAATCCATGAATGGCAGGGCGTGGGACTGGATAAGGGACATTTCTCCCAAGGTGGAGAAAAAACGACCGCACACCGAATCAAAGGCGCGGAACCCCGTGGCGGAGAACTCAAGGTGTTTCCGCCTTGATGAACTCGACGATGTCAGCCCGACATTTTGCCAGATCGGGCGGATTAAGGTAAAACATATGGCCTCCGTCATAGAACGTCGTGGAAAAATTCTTCCGCACATTCTCCGGCAGGTTGAGCATGTGGCGAATCGAATATGCGACCCCTTCCGGCGGGGTTGCAAGATCGGTGTAGCCTCCCATCACCAGCACTCTCAACCGTGGATTGTCCCTCATGGCGGTGGCAAGGCGGTCCGTAAGATTGACGACCTCGTTGGTGGTGTCCCATCGCCAAGGCTGCACTTTTGACGTGAGGATCTCGTATGGCTGATCCTCCTTGTAGCCCAATTCGCGACCGAGATAATCGAGCATAGCGGTGGAAAACGCACCAAAAGCCAGTGAGTAAGAAGGATCATATGCGGGCGATTCCGCAGCCTTGTCCGTGGCGTCCCAAGCAACTCTTCCATCAAACCGTCCGAGCACTTTGCCCTCCTTCCGCAATAATTCGCTGCGGAAAAACGTCGAATCCAGCCGGAGATCGCGTGCGAGCCAAGCTGCAGCATTGATACCGGTCAGCTTTGCGAGACGATCCGCCAGTTTCACCCGGGTTGCCTGATCGAGCGTGGTACCCTTGAGCAAGCCCGCCGCGTATTCGCCGAAAGCGAACTCAGTGCTCTCCTTCACCAGCGCGTCACGGTCCCCCTGAATTTTCTCGTGAAAATGGGCCACTCCAGTCAGCGATGGCAAAAATACCTGATACGCAAGATCATTGCCCTGAGCCGGTTGCAACGTGGAAAAATCGAGTAGTGACGACAACAGCACCACTCCGTTGAGGCTCATACCATAGCGGGATTGCAAGTGATTCGCCAAGCCGGCAGCGCGAATTCCGCCATAGGATTCTCCGAGAACGAACTTTGGCGATGCCCACCGATCATGTTCGCTGATCCAGCGACGGATGAAATCCCCGACCGATTTGATGTCCTCGTCCAGTCCGTGAAAATCGCCAGGCTTGACGTCTTTTTCCGCGCGACTGTAGCCGGTGGAGACGGGGTCAACGAAAACCAAATCGCAGACGTCCAGGATGCTCAGTGGATTGTCCGTCACCCGCACGGGCGGGAAGGGGGCTGAGGTGCCGTCACCGGGAAGTCTGATGATTTTAGGCCCAAGAACGCCGATATGCAGCCACACTGCGGAGGATCCGGGTCCGCCATTGAATGCAAACATCACCGGCCGGGTTGTGGGATCCTTGATGTCCGTCCTTTCATAACTGACAGAAAATACGGCCGCGCGCGGTTTTCCCTCGTCGTCCCTCAGCTGGATTTTCCCAGTCGTCGCTTTATACGGAACCTTTTTACCATCAACGGTGATCGCAAATTCGCGGATGACGGGTTCAATCGGTTTTACAACTTCCTCCTCTTTTTCTTTTTTCGGTATTTCAGCCGGCTTTTCTGGCGCGGGCGCAGAGTACGCGACCAAGTGAAGACCAAAGAACAAGGGTGAAATGACGCGGCGCATGGGTGGATCGTAGGCACAATTGCCGATTTGTCGATGGCTCCGGAATCGATTGGCAACGGATCAAGCCTGACTCCGGATTGGAGGTCATTTATCACATCTACTTATGTGCTAGGCGGTTCGGCAGACCACGGGGTCATATGGTTCACCGATGGGAGAATTTCCCCAGAATCTCTGATCCTCGAATGTTTGTTTCAAGCGATCAATGTGAAGTTGTGTGAGGATAATCCTGAGGGCACAAATCGTCACTGAATTCCTCCACAAATCCGGTCTGCGTATTGAAAGCACCGTTGCTGATCATTAAGTAAAAAGTCTACTAAACATCTGAAAATAAGTTGATTAATCCGAAACGGCTGAAACGGACTCTTTATGAAAAGTTCAAATCTTGCTTAGAACACCGGGAGCAAGTGAATCGATCTTCTTGGTAGGACATATCACTCAGCAACCTATGGAATTCCGGTAAAATTCACTTGTTACAATAAATGTAATGCGGAATTAAAAGGTAGTGGTCCAGTTTGAAATCC
>JACMMB010000067.1 GCA_014379305.1 Akkermansiaceae bacterium | reverse complement strand
TTTCCGCGCCAGGAATTCGACCTGCCGACACTGCAAAAAATCGCCTCTGAAACGCGTGGCGAGCATTTCTGGGCGCAGAGTCTGACCGATCTGGAAAACAACTTCCAGACGATTGACCGATTGGAGAAAACCGAGTCCCGCAGCCTGACGGTGATTGACGATAAAGAGCTTTTTCCGTGGTTTGTCGGCTTTTCCTTGCTGGCGGCTTCGGGTGTTGCGGTCTATATGTCTGTGAGCAGGGTGAGCGTTTAAGATGAGTCTCGAATATCCATCATGGTTGTTGTTTTGGATCGCGGTGCCGGGCATCGCGATTACCGCCGTGCTGATCGGACGATTTTCAAAACGACCTTGGGAGAGTTTCGCCGCCGAGCGCTTGCGCGGGAAATTGATCCGGAAGGATCATCCTTTGCCGCGCTGGCTGGCGCTTGGTTTTTTGTTGGTTGCAATCTCGATACTGACTTTCACCCAAGCAAGGCCGCAGGGAGACGCGGGGACGAAGACTGAAAAATCGATGGGCCGCAATGTGATGATCGCATTGGATCTTTCGCGCAGCATGCGGGTGCAGGATGTGAATCCAGACCGCCTGGCGCAGGCGAAAATCGTGATCTACGAGCTGCTCGAAAGTTTATCGAATGACAGGGTCGGTCTGATCGGATTCGCCGGGACGCCGTTTCTTACCGCACCTCTCACCATTGATCACGAGGCGGTCAAGGAAACGGTGGAGCAGATTGACGAGGACTGGGTGCCGGTGGGAGGCTCGGATCTTGCGGCGGCAATCCAGCTTGCGACCCAGACTTTAAAGGAGACCGGGCAAAAAAACAATGCCCTGATTTTGATCAGCGATGGTGAGGAACATGAGGGCGATCTGGAGACCATTGTGGCGGATGCCGCGCGTGCGGGCGTCACTATTTTCGCAATCGGAGTTGGAACGATGGACGGCGGCTTTGTGCCGCTCAAAGGCTTTCCGGGAGGTTTCATGGTGAATCCCGATGGCAGCAAGGTTCTCAGTCGCTTGCAACCCGATGTGATGCGAAAACTCGCCACCGAAACCGGCGGCAGATATGTGATCGCGGGCCAGGGAGCGGATATCACAGCGATGGTGAAGGCGGCACTTCAAGGCATGGATGCCTTTGAAATGGAAGGTCTCGAAACGAAGATTGTTATCGAGTTTTTCCAATGGGCCTTGCTCCCGGCGATTCTGTTTTTGATGGCTTCAATTCTCGCTGGCACGCGTTGGCGCGGCATTGCGAAAACGGCGGTTGGAGTGGTTTTACTGTTATGCAGCGGGGATGCCATTGCTTTGAGTTTGAAGGATGCGAGACAAGCATTTTCGGATCGGCGTTTCGATGACGCCAGGGATGCTTACCGCTCACTCGCAGAGGCAAAGGGGGAAGGAGATCGCGCTGCCGCATATCGTTTGGGAGAGGGATTTTCATCTTATAATGCACAGGATTTCAGGGGCGCCAGGACGGCCTACAGCGCGGCCTTGTTGTCGAATGATCCCAGGATTGTCGGGAAAGCCCACGAGGGTATTGGCAACACTCTATTTCAGCTTGGCTGGACGGGCTTGTCAGGGAGCGCGTATCCGGTAGGGGAGAATGTTCCTGACATGGCAAAATTCGACGAGCTGGTTCGCAAGCAGCTCAAAGGCATGAGTGAGGCGGAGGTTCCTGAATCGGGAGAAACCAATGAGTTCATCCGGATTGATTCCATTATCCTGAACTGGACGGATGCCGTGCGCCATTACAGGTCGGCATTGGTAGCGAATCCAAAGGATGATGCGCCGGGCAGAAACAGCGATTTGACCATGAAATACCTGAAGAGATTACAGGAACTGCTGGAAGCGGAGAAAGACCGTGCCCAACAGTCGATGCCGGAGCCGCAATCAGGCCAAGGTGAAGGTCAGCCTCAGGAAGGAGATGGCGACGGAGAAAATCAGGAAGGTGAAGGGAGTGGCGACCAGAAGGAAAAAGGGGAAGGCAATGGCGGGGACGAGGAGAAAGAGGACGGGAAGGGCAACGCCGAAGGAGATAAGGATAAGCCGAAGGAAAAATCTGAAGAAGAAGGCGAAAATCCGAATGAGTCACCCGAAGAGCGAGCCGGTCGAATCCTTTCGGAGAACTCCGATTTGGAAAAAGGCCCGCTCTCGCCAGGCAGGCGCGATTTCAGGAATCCGGAGAAAGATTGGTAAATTATGACTGCAACCGTTTTGAAAATTCTGAGTGTTTTGCTTCTCGCCACCGCCTTGGCCAAAGCGGGAGTGAGAACAAAACTTTCCTCACAGTTTCTAGCCCGCGGAGAGCAGGGGTTGTTGGAAATTAGAGTGGAAGGTTCCGAACCGGATGAGATGCCGCGCATTCCCGAGATCAAGGATGTCACGCTCGAACCCCTTGGATTGGGTTCTCCACGGATGTTGCCCGGGCGTCGCTTGGAATACACTTTCCAATATATCGTTTCGAGTTATGCCACCGGCCGTCACGTGATCCCTGCGGTGGAGGTTTTGGTGCGGGGGACGAGAGTGAAAACAGCACCTGTCAGTTTGGAAATCTTCGATCCCAACGAGTTGAAATGGGGCGAAGCCCTGTCTCAGCCAGCGGAGCTTCAGGAGGTGGTCAAATACGCGAGCATCATCAAAGTGCCGGACAAAAAGATTTATGAAAATCAGACAGTCGAGGCCGAAATCAAAATTTATGTTCCGGCTGAAATCGCGCGGAGCATTGCGGATTGGGGAGTGCCGGAATTCGAGCGGAACGGTCTCGCGGTTTGGCGCTTCGAACCGTCTGATTCACGAGGACAGGTGAATCTTTTGGGCAATTCGTATGTGTCCTTATCCTACCCGACGACGCTGACCGCGATCAAGACCGGCGAGGTCGAGATCGGCCCCGCAACGGTGAGAATCACCTATGTGAAAGTGATATTTGACCGTTTCGCCCAGCGGGCTGAAGTGCAGGCGACTTTGGATATTCCAAAGTTTGCTTTCAAGGCTTCGCCACTGCCGGAAGGTGCGCCGGCTGGATTTGATAATGCGGTGGGCAGGTTCACCCTCGGCACGGCGATCAAGCAAACGGAGGTTACCGAGGGCGAGCCACTGGCCGTGGATGTCGTGGTCAGTGGCAGCGGAAATTTGGATAACCTGAGGTCGCCGAAGATGATCGATGAGAGCGGATGGAAAGTGTATGACGCAACGGCGAATCAACGGGGCGAGGAGCGGCGGGATATCAATGGGACAGTGGTGTTCAGCCAGTTCATCAGGCCGTTGGAAATGAAAAGCTCCGTACCGTCCTTCCGGATGGTATTTTTCGATCCCGAATTGGAAAAATATCAAACCGTGATGACGGAGGAGATACTCCTTAATATGATCCCGGCCACTGGCGGGCGTAATTTTGAAAGCTCGGGTCCGCCCCAGGTTTTGCCTCTGCCACTGGAACGGATGACGGATATTCTGAGTCTGATCGATTCGCCAGGCCTGCTGACAAAAGCCAGGAGCAATTTGCCCGGGTGGTCGGGACATGCTCTCGCGGGTATCATCGCACTCGGCCTTATACTTCGTGCGCTGTGGATGAAATTCCGGCACTTGCTGGTTAAAGACAAGGAGAAGGAACAAAAGCGAATCGAACTTCGCAAGCTCTCACAGCAGAGATCCTCGGACGGAAAACTGTTCCTGAAATCCGCAGGTGGTTTCGTCGAAAAGTGGCTGGGGGACAAGCAGGACAACGAGCTTATGGAAATTCTTGCCGAACGCGACCGCTTGTGTTTCCGGATGACCAACGATGACGAAACCCTTTCCAGAAAACGCCGCGATGAGATTCTGAGGAGACTCCAAAAAGCGGCTTTCGCAGTATTGATGTTTATTTCCACAGCGGCTTTCGTGCCCCCGGCCAATGCAGGAGACGCGAATGTGAAAGCCAAGGAAGCCTATTCAATGGCGAAATATGAGGAGGCCGCCAAGCTCTGGCTGGAGGCCGGGCCATATGATCAATTGTCCGCGGACACTCTCTATAATATCGGCAACGCATCCTATCGGATGGGCGCGCCGGGACAGGCTGCGCTTTACTATCGGAGAGCACTCGCAAGAGATGTGGGCCACGCCGAAGCGAGGCAGAATCTGCGCTTCCTTGAGCGCAAGTATGGTTCGATCTCCATCGACCGGCCATCTTACCAATATGCGTTGGCTAAAATTCCGCTCTCGCTTTGGCAGGGCGGCTTGTGGGCCGGGGTATGGCTTTTGGTGATCGGATTGCTGATTTTCCCAGCCACCGGAATCGGCTCCAGATGGCGGGTGATCGGGGTGATCAGTTTCGTCCTGGGGCCGATCCTGATCTCGCTGGGTGGACTGGGATGGAGATATTTTCCTACGGATGCGGATTTTGCCCCGTTGTCCCGGCAAGCGGTGATTGTGTTGGAGAAAGTGGTCCTGCATACCGATGCGGCGCGGACCTCGCCAGAGGTGATTGATGCGCCACCGGGATCCATCGCAAAAGTTCTGCGACGTTCCGGGCGTTGGATATATCTGGGATTCGCGACCAAGACCCGTGGTTGGGTGCCTGTTGAGTCGGTGGAGATGGTGATTCCGGAAGGCAAACCAAAGCCGCCGAAGGGCGGAAAAATCGCCGCCGATGGCAGCAGCGCTTGAAGGTTTCCCAGGATACGCAAAATGGATTCGGGAAAAACGGCATGGTTGGCCAGGCGCGATGGGATGGTGATTCTCGGTCACGGGCCGTTTACAGCTCAAGAGGAACCCCCGGCGGCGGGAGTGGCTTTTTATAAGCAGGATTTTTCCGGCTGGAACACGAATCCGTGGCTAGTGCCGGAACGCTACGAGCGGCTGACAGCGGCGGAGTTCAGGCTCAGACATGCGGGTGGAGGATATCCTGAAATCACCTGGGAAACACCGGACGCGATGCCTTTTTCAGTCGTATTTCAGGAAATCATGACCTGCATCCATCAGGGTTTGATTGAAAAGACCGTCCCGGTGGTGACCGAGTTCGGAAGGTGTCCGAGTACCGCACACGAGGGACTTCTGGCGGCGATGTCGCGCCAGGTGGCGCCACTTTATTCATATGGCTGGGTATCCGGAGAGAGCGGATTCGCAGGGGCGACCCCGGAGCTTTTATTTTCCTTGAAAGGCAGGCGCTTCGAAACAATGGCCCTCGCCGGCACGGCCCGGCTGGAGGATGAAACCGTCTTCGGGGTCGATGAAAAAGAAATCCGTGAGCACGAATATGTGGCGCAAACGCTGGTTGCGAAACTTCTCGATCTGGGAACTCTGGAGCGACAGGAGCGAAAAGTGTTAAGACTCGGTTCCATTGTCCATTTTCTCACGGGAATTACTGTCGATCTCGAAAAAAACCAGGAGCCGCAACGATTGCTCCGCCGCCTGCATCCCACGCCCGCCCTCGGCCCTTTGCCCCGGACGGATCAAACCATGGCCATGCTGATCAAGTGGCGGAAACGTTTGAATTGTCCGGCTGAATTCGGCGCGCCCTTCGGCGTTTGGGACGGCGGTGCATTTGAAGCGGTCGTTGCCATACGCGGTCTTTGGTGGAACCGCGAACGGGTCGCCCTCCCCGCGGGTTGCGGGATGATCGAGGCCAGCCGATTGGTTAACGAATGGCGGGAACTGAGGCTCAAGCGGGAAGCGGTGAAGCGTTTTCCCGAAGCCTGATCATACGCCCGCCAGTTTCGAAAGCATGGCGGAGGCGATGGAAAGGACCAGGAAGAAGCCGCACATGTCGGTGCAGGTGGTGAGAATCGGGCCGCTGGCGAGAGCCGGATCGACTTTCAGGCGTTTAAGAAACAAGGGGACGATGCCACCAAGAAGGACGGAGATCATGGTGTTCAGGGTGAGGGCGATGGCAACGACGAGGCCGAGGTAGATATTGTTTTTCCAGAGTGCGGCGATAGCGCCCAGGACGCAACCGAGGACGAAGCCATTGATCACGCCGACAGCGCCTTCCTTCATGACGACGCGCAGGTAATCACCGGGCCGGAGGATGCCGAGGGTAAGCTCGCGAATGGAGACGGCGACGGCCTGGTTCCCCGAGCAACCGCTCATGTCCGAAACGATGGGGAGGAAAACGGCAAGGGCGATGACTTCCTTGAGCGTCGCTTCATTCGCGGCGATGACGCTGGCGGCGACCATGTTCAGGCCGATGTTCGGACCGAGCCAGGCGAGGCGTTTGATGCAGCGGTCTTTGAGCGGCATGGAGCGGAGTTCCTCGCCGTTGACGATACCGCTGGCTTGGAGAAACATCCCCGCCTGCTCCTCGGCGGTCTCATGCTTGACGGCATCGCGCGGGACGACTCCGAGCAGGCGGCCACCGGCATCGACGACAGGGAAACCCAGGAATTTTTTGCGCTCGAAAAGCTCGGCGAGCTCACTGAGCGGCATGGTATCGATGACGGTAAGCGGCTGCGGGATCATCAGGTCGTGCACCGGAATTCCGCGCTGCGAGAGGACCAGATCCCGCAGGCGGAGCACGCCGACGAGGATGCTCTGGTGATTGATGACGTAAAGATATTGGACATCGCGGTCGGAATAATCCTCGGCGTGCTCGCCAAGATCCTTGAGGACCTCGCCGACGGTGAAGGTTTCGCGGAACGTGACGGGGTTGCCGCGCATGAGTGAGCCGGCGCAGCCATCCGGATATTCGAGACGTTTGCGGAGTTCCGCCTGATCCCCGGCATTGGAAATTTTCGCGAGTATGGCCTCGACGTATTTGGCGTGGAATTCGCGCAGGAGATTGCTGCTTACCTCGGTGGGCAGCTCGCGGAGGAGTTCCGCAGCCTCATCCGGAGGCAGGCTTTCAAGAATCTCAACCGCCTGGGCTTCGGCGAGGTGGGAGAGGAGCTTGGCGGCATCCTCGTTGCCGAGGATGTGAATGAGAGCTTCGCAGTTTTCGTGAGAAAGGCGCGACATCGCGCGGCGCTGGTCATCCCAATCGAGGGTTTTGATGATGTCCAGAGCGCGGACGCCATCGCGCGCGTCGATAGCGTCATTGAGCGCTTCCAGTGCTTCGGCAATGAATTGCTTGGTCTCCGTAGGGGCAATGGCCATTCATTGAAGGCTATGCTGGAATGAAGATGCGAACAAGCGCCTTGGTTATTCTCCCGCTTTTCTATCTCATTCTGTAAGCTTCCCGTAAGCTTCCCTTGAAGTGAGACAGTTCGTAACGAGAGGATTCGGGCAGGTTGACGCTACCCCGAAAGCGGGACAGCGGGACTCAATTTATGCGCCATTTACCGAAACTCCCGGTATAAGCCAGACTTGCCTGGAAGAACGGAAGTGAGCACCGTCGGGCACATCTTCAAGGCAGTCGCAGCCATACCGAAGTCTTAACGTGTGTTGGTGAACTGGGACAAGCGAGGCGGGCAAGGCGTTTGGGTGTTGAGTTTGA
>JACMMB010000066.1 GCA_014379305.1 Akkermansiaceae bacterium | reverse complement strand
GCCAGCGGCACGGCCTTGCACTTGCACAGCGCCTCGCCGGCGATGCCGGTGGTTTTCGCGCGCAGGTTTTCCGGAGCGGGCAGGGGACCGGTGCTGCGGGTGGGCTTGGTCTTCAGGTCGAATCCCGTGGCTGCCAGATGCACCAGATTTCCGTCCGCCGTCAGTTCCAGTCCGGCCGCGAGTTTCTGCATCAGCAGGATCAAGGCCTCACGCTTCTCCTTGCGCTTCGCCGCATTCGCGCTGGTGTTGTCTAGGCCGAGGGCGGCTTGGAAGCCGTCGATCGCCGTTTTCAAGACCGCCGCTGTCGGCGAGGTGACCGGGAAATATCCCAGTCCCGGGTCGGTGGTGAGTGCGGTGTGGATCGTGACCGCCTTGGCGAGCACCTTGGCATCCGAGTCCTGGCTGAATCCTACATTGAGTTCATTCATCTGTTTGGTATTTTCTGTTTCTATAGTATGTCACATCGCCCGGCGAAGGGAGACCGTCTCCCGCCGCCAAAGTGGTTTCATCGCCCATGGATTTCCAGTTGGCCAACGGTCTCCCCTGCGACGCCGTTCTGTCTCCGCTGCCGCCTGTATTGCCCTTGGCACCATGCAGGGCACCCTCCTACTGCATGCAAGGGTGGAGTGTCCTGCATCCAGTCTGCCTGTGGGCTGGAGCGTCGATTCGTTCGATACCAACGTGTTACGGATTCCCAAGGGATGTTTCACCCGCTGCTGTGGAATGCCCGGCTCATTGCCGGAGGACTTGCTCCAGCCCTTCCGGGTCTCTCCGGCGGAGAGCCTGCGGTGAATTGGATTCAAGGTTGTGACGTGCCCGGTGAACATCGTGGCCATGCGGGAGCAATCCACGGGCCGGATTCTATCATTCTTTAACGGAGAGAGTTAGGTCGTGACCATTTCGGCACTCAATTGAGTGGATTCCCCATTTCTTGCCGGTTTCTATCCGGAGCGAGGCTGATCCTGAGAGGGTTAGGTCCCGGGAAACTGCCGTAACTTTTTTCACGAATTGTCCATGAAAGCGCAGGGATGGCACTTTTTCTTGCGGGACTATCGATTGTTCCCTAGTTTTCGCCCGATAAATCCGGTTTCCATGTTTGACTCCCTACGACTGTTGTTTGACACCTCGGACTTTCCCGCCCGCTGGAATT
This sequence comes from Akkermansiaceae bacterium, assembly GCA_014379305.1. Taxonomy (GTDB): domain Bacteria; phylum Verrucomicrobiota; class Verrucomicrobiia; order Verrucomicrobiales; family Akkermansiaceae; genus Luteolibacter. The sequence continues at coordinate 6,009 of JACMMB010000066.1, read as the reverse complement.
GCGGTCATTGGGCACCGGTTCATGGCTGGTTCCATATCCTGTCCGATCTGGCGATTGCTGGCGCTTACGCGATGATCCCGCTGGCCATCGCGCGCTATTGCTGGGTAAAGCGCTCCGAACTGGCATTCCCCAAAGTGTTGTGGTTGTTCGCGGCATTCATCTTTAGTTGCGGCAGCACCCACCTGATCGAAGCAATCATTTTCTATCACCCTGTGTACCGGGTTTCCGCGGTGCTCAAGGTCATCACGGCGGTCGTGTCCTGGGCGACGGTGATCGCCATCGTTCGGATCGCTCCGAAGGCACTCGAACTGCCGGGGCAGTTGCGGATGAACCAGCAGTTGCAGGAGCAACTGGCGATCAGCAAGCAAGCGCACGAAGCGGCGGAGCGCAGCAACCGTGACCTGGCGGCATTCACCGGCATCGTGACCCATGATTTGAAGAATCCGATGTCCGGAGCCCTGTTCATGGCGGATCTCGCGAAGGAGGCCTGCGAGTCCGGGGATCTGAAACTCGCGCGCGAGGAAATGGATGCCGTGTTGCGTTCGCTGCGGCAAATGAACCGCTTTGTGGAAGAGCTTCACGAGCTGGCTCTCTCACGTGAGGATACCACGAGTCTCTCGCACGTGTGGCTCGACGAAGTGCTGGCAACCATGATGGAAAAACTGACACCCACCTTGGAAGAGGCGGGTGCCCGGGTGACCATCGGAAAGCTGCCGGCGGTGAAGGGCAATCCAACGCTGTTGCTACAGTTGTTTTCCAACCTCATCGAAAACGCCGTCAAATACCGCTCGGAGGATGCGCCGGTGATCACCATTCAGGCTGATTCAAACGATCAGCAGGAAATTGTCCGGGTGATCGACAATGGCAGGGGAATTCCGGCCGCGGACCGGGAAAGGATCTTCGAACCCGAGGCGCGCGCTGGCAATGCGGGCGACGTGCCCGGAAGCGGCCTCGGATTAAGCTTGTGCCGCCGCATTATGGAGCAACACGGCGGAGCGATCCGTGTCTCTGAAGCGAACCGCGGGACGGTGTTCGAACTCGGGTTTCCCAAAACCCCGTCCGACGATGGGTTCAATGCCGCCTGAATAATGGCAGTGCCGGCCGCCTCAACCTCTACTCGAACCGGAAAATCCTATCAGGCCTGGAATCCGCAGGCTGCCCGCTAGCGTTCCGGCACCCCATGGCCGTCGAATTCAAACCGCTCTTCCACCCCGAGGTCATCCGCCAGCACTGGCGGAACTTCGTCATGCCAAAAACAGCGGGACAGACCTGAATGGCACGGGAAGATGTAGAGTCACATTTTGCCTGGATCCCAGAGATACATATTGTTCACGGATTCTTTGGGCGAGACGAGGCTTGCATGTCCGTCAAAGTGAACAACCGCAGCCTTGCCGTTGTTTCGGTAGGCCATTTTCATCCCATTCCAGGGAGACTTGTCACTGGTCCACCCCGACCAAGAACCCGCGTTCGCGCCGACCCAGAAGTCGTTGGCATCACAGAATGCCATGGCACGCGCCGGGTAATTAATTTGCGAAGTGTGGTAGGACATCGACGGAAGCGTCCCATTGCTGCCCCAGTGCTGCTTGGTGCCGGTATTCATGGCTATGGAAAAACGCCCGTCCGTAACGTTGGACGGCTCGTTGGGAGCTCGCGCCGTTCTAAGGCCGGACGTTGCGGCTACCGGAAACTTTTCATCCCAGTCGGCCTCATTCAAGCCCAGCCCGAGAATGAAATCGGGGTTTATAAACCACATCGAGTTCCAAGCGTTAGGGTCACTGCCTCCCTTGGGGGCAGGATACGCGCCATTGTGCTCCACGGCATGCTGCGCGCTTGCCAGTTGCAATTGTTTGAGATTGTTGAGAGTTTTCGTGGTCGCTGCTTGTTCCCGAAACTTGCTGGAAACTCCTAACAACCCACTTGCGAGAATAGCAATGATCACGATGACAACGAGCAACTCAACGAGATTAAAGCCTCGGGCTCGACGTAGGGAAACGGACGGCGAATAGGATTTCATGGGTTCAATCGTTTTAAAGATATAGAACCTCTCTCCGGTGCGAACGATGATGTCAAATCCCATTCGTTTTTTGACTTGTATACTTTAGTCTAGTAGCCAGCGAGCAGGGTGCTGTGGAAATGGCGGAATCTGCGCAAAACACGAGAAAGGTACACGAGAAAGGGACAGGCTTGAATGGCACGGGATCAAGCAGACTTTCGTTGAAATTGAGGAAGTTGCGGAACACGTTGAATCAAGAGCAATCTCGCCGCCCAATCGTTGAAGCGGAAGGAATTCCGGGTGGCCCTGCTCGACAGGAACTCTTGATTTCTCAGCGAATTGAGCAACGAAATGCGGCTTAATGCCGTGCCTTTCGAGACAGATTTTTAATTCTGATGAGACCCGAGTCGCCACACAGGGAGGGGAAAAGGGAGAAATTTCATGGATCTCTTCTGGCCGGAGCAATCAATCCGCATCCGGTGCGGACTCTCGCTGAATCGGCATTTCCCAAGCCTCACGTCATTGTCTTGCACAGATCTTCCAAATTCCGGAGAACTCACCAGCAATTCATGTCATTCCGCCTCCGGTTTCAAATACAAGGAAACCAAATGGCTCGACGCTGCCAAGACCCGCCCGTGACAAAGATTTCCTGCACGGAGCGATGTTCTCCATTGTTGACCCCACATTTTTGGAAAAATGAGCTTGGGTCAATCAGCCAGACCGTTCATTCAACGTTCGCCACAAAAAATCAAAAGTATGAAGATCATCGTCCTGCTTGCGATCCTGACCCCTTTGGCGGCCAGAGCTGAATTGGTGGAGACCACAATTGAGTGGAGGTCAGCGTGCGACGGGGCTACAATTGACGTGGTCTCGGACGGAACCGAAATCCAAAGTGTTCGTGCGTTTGCCGCGCATTCGTTCGTCTTCCGGGAGTGGACAATTCACCATGTGGACGGAGTTGCCGTTACCGCGGAATACCGAGAGAGACAACGAGGGAAGATCAAGGAAGGAGACCGTGCCGGCGAGGATTCTGGTGAAAACCCAATCAAAAGGCTGGTGGTGTTCAAGGCGGTTGGAGGCAAGTTCAGCGTCGCTGAGAAGGAATTGGCAGATGATCTCACCGATGTCTTCTCCAAGGTAATACCCAAAAGCGAACCCGCCATGGATGGCAAGCACCTTGACCCCTCAATCCGCACTGGCTCACGCTAGTGGGGTTGCCATCACTTATCCGTTCGGTAGAAAAAGTCCCATGAAATCCGTGTGCTGTATTCCTATCAATGAACACCTAGGGTTGTCATACGACGATGCCGACAGCTGTCTCATCATGCCTCACACGCGTAAAGTTTCGAATTATTGGGGTGATGTCAGTTTCTGCGCCCAGTTTACTCTGGCCGAATCTGCGTCTGCCCAGTTTCTCATCGATGCCTTGGGAATGGATCCGGATTGCGACCTGCCAACACTAAGAAAAGCCGAAATCAAATTTTTCAAACCCACAAGAGGTGAATCGAGGTCTCACATCGTGGATTCCACTTGCTCGCGCGATCAGTTTCAACAGGCACTGAGCGAGAGGGGTAAAGTCAGTCTTACAGTTGTTGCGGAAGTCCGTTCAGAAGTGGGTGAGAAATCCGTTTCAAGCTCGTTTTCATGGCTTGTTTTGAGGAATCGACAAAAAACAGAACAGGCCACCGATGACAACCCCCAATAGTCCCATCGTTCTCGATGTTTCGACGGAATTTCAACCTCTACCCCGCGATCAAGGCTGGCTCCCGCCAGTGGGGTTGCCATCGTTTTGACGTTTGCTGATATCAAATGCTTGATCAACTCAAAGCTGCATCTTTGTCTGAAGCCTCGAAATTCTTCATCGTGGCAAATTTCGGAATATTTGTCGGATCGGTAGCACTTTGCTGGTCACTTGGCTGGCTGTTTCAGTCACGAAGAATATTTGATCGATGGGAGCCGTTACGACCAATTGAGATTTTCGCTGCGCTCGGATCGATATTCTTCAATGCCGGTATTTCAGTTTTTGGATGGTGGCTTTGGAATAGCGATTTTATCACCCTAAAGACAGGCGGTATGATATCGGGGATTTATGACTGTCTGGCGATGCTGCTTTTTATGGATTTCGGCATGTATGTGTTACATCGCTTCGTTCATCTGCCGTCAATTTTCAATCTTTTCCACCGATTTCACCACAGACACGAAACGACCAATCCGATCAGTTTGTTTGTTCTTCATCCTGTAGAGATCATCGGTTTCGGGTTACTCATGATTGTATTCCTGGCACTTTATCGGATGTCTGTTGGAGGTCTCATGGGCTATCTCGCGCTAAACGTGCTGTGGGGCACCTTGGGGCATTCTGGAGTTGAGCCATTCCCAGGAAAGTTTCGATCCATACTTGGGCTCAGCCTCCTGGGCACGTCTACCTTTCATGCTGAACACCACGAGCATCCCCGTTTCAATTTTGGATTTTACACACTTTTGTGGGACAAAATCTTCGGAACCTTGGATCCTGAATATGACTCACGATTCTTAAGGGACAGCGATCAAGTTGTCGCTCCGATTTCCGGGACGGGTAAGGAAAGCGGATGGAGCGAGGACCGCTTCACGCGAACGGATTCGAAAAAAGGCGCAGATCACCCCGCGGGATCCGGTTCGTTTACAGGCTTCCCGGGATCGCAGTGATCTTGAAGCCGGATGAGCTGTTGGCAGCGGTCGCCAGCCGGATTACAAAACGGCTAACACCAGGATTGTCGGAATCCTGTGGAGCCCTCGCTTTCGAAACATCCTCGATCAGGATTTCAGGCTTCGCCGTGGAACCCGGTGTTTCCACGTTGACCCGGAGGGATTTCCCCGCGTGCTCCAGCAAAACACCGGTAGGCACCAGGGTGATTTTCGCTTTGGTTAGCCACTGGAAAGAAACTTCAACATCGTTCGAAGCGGTGGTCCACGCGTCTTCGATGGTGATGGAACGGTCGGGCCGCAGTTTGACCGTGCGGGTGACTTTTTCCACCTGTGACCGGTATAGAGAAGTGAGATCCGCCACATCCCCGATGATTCCCTGATCATCCGGCAACCGGGTGATCCGCGCCATGCCGGTGATATCCTGGCGTGCGTTGTTAAACCGAAGGATGTTATGGCCTTCGGGGCCGGGGCGGAAGGTGGTCCATCGGTCGCTGTCCTGCGAATAGTTCCACAAATCGAGTTTGGCGGCGCGCATCTTGTCATAACTCTCTCCACCCATATCCAGCGCCCAGCGGATGCCATCCGCTTCAAGGATGAAACTCCCGATATCCATCTGCCCATGGGAATTGTTGGGCGTGCCGCCTTTGAGGGCAATGAAGGAGGCTGATGGATCGTTCCATTTTGAACGCATCACCGCGATGGGCATCAAGCCATCCGCGGTCCAGTGCAGGGGAAGAGCATAGATGGGGCTGATAGGAGGCAGTTCGGGATTCCACCACAATACTTCGAAGGCCAGGTGGCGGCTGAGTGGCTTCTGGTCCTTTGGCGCTGCGGCGCTTTTTACAATGCTCATGGCTTTTGCCAGGCTTTTTATCTCCACCTCGGCGATTTCGCGGCGGCCTTTCTCCCTGGCAAACCAGAATACGACAGGTTCCGAAGTGAAACGATCGATGGTTTCGGTTAGCGGGGCCGCGGTGGCATCACCGAAGTTGTAGTCATGCCCGGTCGGCCCCTTCATCTGGGACATGAAGTCGATCGACTCCAGGAAACCCGGGAACTTTTCCAGTCCGCAGGAAGTATTGAAAACCGAGCGGAGTGCCTCCACGGCAAAAACATGGAATGTGGTGCCGTAGGACCAATAGGTTGGCCCTTCCGGATAGGAGCCATGTGGCGCGTAGGGTTCCGCTGCCAAGGGGAGGAACTTGATGGCACGTTCCACCACCTTGCGCGCAAGTTGAGGTTGGAGTTCCGCAATGGCCAGCGCGCCCACAATCAACCCGCCATTGTTCACGGGGTTATGGTTGAAATTACCAGTCAGTTCCCCGACCTCGTCT
>JACMMB010000065.1 GCA_014379305.1 Akkermansiaceae bacterium | reverse complement strand
TGCCAAACCTGCGGGTGGCAGTTTAGCTTCCGCCCGCCGCAGGCCGGATGGCAGCAGCGAAAAGCCTCATAGTGTAATGGTAACACCCCGGATTTTGATTCCGTTATTCTAGGTTCGAGCCCTAGTGAGGCTACTTTTTCGGCATTCGAGGCAGAGCGTGCTGTAATGCGCCTAAAAGACTTATTCTAAGCAGTTTGCAAGACTTACCGACACTGGGCCTAGCACCACCGCAGCCGACGCACTAGCTTGTCACTCTCCAAAGAAAGGACCGCCTCATCTCCTACTTTTGGGGGAGAGACAGAGGCCCACTCGCGGCCATCATCATTCATGCTGAAACCTGAACGCTGGGGCATTCTTGCAAATCCAAAAAGTCATTTTTGGAGCTGCCGGAAACTCAATATGAAACTAGGTAACCTTGGAATTGCCTTGCTATGGAGCACCCAGACGCAGTGGGTTGCGGCGGAGGTCAGCCATGTCAATCCCATGATCGGAACAGCCGCTCATGGCCATACTTTCCCTGGAGCCACGGTTCCGTTTGGCAGAGTTCAACTCAGCCCCGACACGCATAATAAGGGGTGGGACTGGTGTTCGGGATATCATTACTCGGACAGCAGCATCATGGGATTCAGCCACACCCACCTGAGCGGCACTGGCCGGGGGGAATTGCTGGATATCTTGATCATGCCCACCACCGGTCCGGTGCAGTTCGAGCCGGGAAGCCGCGAAGATCCGGACACTGGATATCGTTCCCGCTTCTCGCACGAAACAGAGGTGGCCAAAGCGGGCTATTATTCCGTCATGCTCGATGACTATAAGATCAAGGCGGAAATGACCACCACCACCCGGGCGGGCTTTCACCGCTACACGTTCGGGAAGGATCAACCCGCTAATCTGGTGATCGATCTCGCCCACAGTTTCGCGACCGACACCATCCTCCACGGCAACGTTCGGATCGTGGACGACACCCTGGTCGTCGGTTCTCACAAGTCCAAGGGCTGGGGCGAGGGCAACGAAAAGGATTTCGTCGAGCATGAGGTTTTCTTTGCTGCACAGCTCTCACAACCGATCCGAGGAGTGTCGTTTTCCGTCGATGGAAAAATCATCGGCGACGCGAGGGAAGCCGACGGCAAATCCGTCAAAACTGCGTTGCTCTTTGATATCCAACAGCAAAAGCCCCTGTTAGTGAAGGTGGGGATTTCGGAAGTCGATGTCGAAGGTGCCATGCGTAATGTGGAATCGGAAATCCCGGACTGGGATTTTGAAAGCACACGCAGCCGGGCGGCGGAGGCTTGGGGGTCTGTTTTGCGGAATTTCGAGCTGGATGACACGAACGTCGCCAACAAGGAAACCTTCTACACCGCGCTCTATCATTCATGCGTTGCGCCATTCACCGCCAGCGACGTGGATGGCCGCTACATGGGCTTCGACCGCAAGATCCACAAGGCGGAGGGATTCACCATGCTAACGGGACTGTCACTCTGGGACACCTTCCGAGCGGCAAACCCGCTCTATACCATTATTTCCCCGACCAAAGTGACCGATCTCATCAATTCGATGTTAGCGCAATACGATCAATCCGGAATGTTGCCGGTCTGGTCCCTCGGCAACAGTGAAACGAACTGCATGATCGGATATCATTCAATTCCCATCATCGCGGACGCCCACCTCAAGGGGATCGGTGGCTTCGACGTGGAAAAGGCCTTCCAAGCGATGAAAAAGAGCGCCATGCAGGACGAATTCGACCTCAAATTTCTTAAACAATACAATTATATCCCGCGCGATCTCGCGCCCACCCTTTCGGTGGCGCGAACGCTCGAATACGCCTTCGATGATGATTGCATCGCCATGATGGCGGACAGGCTGGGAAAGACGGAGGACCACCGCTACTTCGCCAGGCGGGCGAAGTCGTTCGAGAACCTATTTGACACATCCATCGGTTTCATGAGGGGGAAGGATTCGAAGGGCGTTTTTCGCGCCGATTTCGATCCCCACAACGCGGTCAACGCGAGCAGCGACTTCATCGAGGGAAACTCTTGGCAATACACGTGGTTCGTTCCTCATCGAATTGATAGTCTGATCGCCGGAATGGGCGGCAAGACCGGATTCGTCAACAAGCTCGACACCTTGTTTTCGGTGAGTTCGAAACTGGACAAAGACACGCCGGTGGACGTGACCGGCTTGATCGGACAGTATGCTCATGGCAATGAGCCCAGCCACCATGTGGCCTATCTTTTCAATTATGGGGACGCGCCGTGGAAAACCCAGGAGCGGGTGCGCCAGATCATGGACACCTTGTATTCCAGCAAGCCGGATGGCCTCTGTGGCAATGAGGACATGGGACAGATGTCGGCATGGTATGTGTTCAGTGCCCTCGGGTTCTATCCGGTCAATCCTGCCGACGGCAGGTATGTCTTCGGGACTCCCCGCTTCAAGGGTGTTTCCATCAAACTTCCGAATGGCAAAAAGTTCTCGATCAAGGCAGACCAAGTGTCCGCCAAAAACATTTACATCCAGAAGGCCCTGTTGAACGGAATGGAATGTGCGGTCGGATATGTCACCCACGCGCAGATCCTCGCGGGGGGCACCCTCGAATTCATGATGGGGGACAAACCGGGCTGTGTGTTTTCCATGCAGTAGGTGATTCGCCCGCCGGCCGCGTGGTCTGCTACTGCGACGTGGCGATGAAATCAAGCCCGGCGGCTTCGATGGTTCAACCAAAAGGCCTCGTTCATGAAAACCTCCCGGCTGTTGTTCATTGCACTCGTCTGGTTTAGTGGGCGGCCCTATCTCGTGAGCAATTCAAAAATTTTCAGTTTCAAAATTCCGCGGGGATATCTCTTCATTTTGCCTCTCCATCTTTGGGAGGATTGACAGAACATTAGTGAATCAGACTCTCGCATCATCCACACTCAAATGAAAATCCTCCCCTTACAAATCTATCCCGCCGCACTTCTATCTGGAGTCCGTTCATCCATTTTGCTCCATGCGGTATCAGTACTGGCGACTCTGGGTCTGCTGGCTCTTCACTGTGCCGCCCAGACACCCAAGCCCGCCGACCCGGATGCACTGCCGAAAACCCGGGCGGTTCTCGGGTTTCTATCTGATTTACCCCAACGCAAGGAACGCAAACTCATCAGCGGACAATTCCCGGAGTGGTATCCGCGGGCATCACTCGAATCATTTCGCGAACTGCAGAAGGCCACCGGACAAACGCCCGGCATCCTGTCATTGGACTATTTCGAGACATTTCTTGACGACTCGGCAGCCACCGAACCGCTCCTTAACAAACCGGCCCGTTGGCAAGCGATCAATCCGCTCTTGGTCAAGCATTGGAACGACGGCGGATTGGTGACGCTCTCCGTCCACATGACCCACCCGTGGACCCGCAAGAAGGCCTGGGAGAAATCCGGAAACTTGAAAGACTTGGTGGTGGATGGAAAGCCCGCACCGATCTTGAAAGCGGTCCTCGATCCGATTGCCGATGGCCTGGCTGACTTG
>JACMMB010000003.1 GCA_014379305.1 Akkermansiaceae bacterium | reverse complement strand
ACCTCCTCGTAGCCGTTTTCCGATTGCGTATCCAAAAGGAAATTGATCAGCGCGCGTTCCAATCGCGCGCCTTTGCCACGATACACGGCGAATCCCGAGCCGGAGATCCGGATCGCATCCTCCCACGAAACGAGACCGTGTTTAAGCGCGAGTTCGACGTGGTCCAGCGGCTCGGCGATCAACGGTTTTTCACCCCACACGCGGAGCACGGGGTTCGCTTCCTCATTGTCTCCGACCGGGCAGGCAGGGTGCGGAAGGTTCGGGATGTTCAGGAGAAGCTCGTTTTGCCGGTTACCGGCCGCTTCGGCTGCCAGGTCGGCTTTGGAAATCGCCTCATTGATTGCGCGCACTTCCGATTCAACGGAGGAGCTGTCCTCGCCATTTGATTTCATCATGCCGATCTGCTTGGAGATCGTTTTTCGCTGATTCTGAAGCTCCTGTTTTGTGGTTTCCGCAGAGCGTCGGGACTCGTCGCAGGCCAGGACCTCATCGATCAATTTCCAATGCCCGTCGCCGCGCGCTTTGAGCCGTTCGCGCACTTCCTCCGATTTTTCCCGAATGACTCGAATATCCAACATTGCGGAGGAAACTTTCGTGGCAGGCCGGGGATGATGGCAAGGCAAACCCGCCGTTACTTCACCCGCTTCGGGGTGAGGGCTGCGGAGACCCAAATGGCAACGAATGCGATGATCGCGGAGACACCGACGAGGAACATCGCCCGGCTGTCGTTTCCGGTTTGGACGCTGCGGTAGATGGAGAGCGAAAGTGTTTCCGTCAGGCCCGGGATGAAACCGGCGATCATGATGGTCGCGCCGAATTCGCCGAGCGCCCTGGCGAATGAAAGCAGGATCGCAGCGATCAATCCACGCCGGGCGAGGGGCAGACTGAGTTTCCAAAACACCCGCCAATGATTGCCACCGAGAGTTTTACCGGCAGCTTCCAAGGACTCCGGCACATCTTCAAACGCGGTTCGCAATGATCTGACCAGCAGTGGAAAAACCATTACCGCCAAGGCGATCACCACCGCTTTCCAAGTGAAAATGATTTCCACACCGAAGCTCTCATAAAGCCACATCCCCAAAGGCCCGCGCCTGCCGAAGAGTTTCAGCAAAATCAAACCTGTGGCGACCGGCGGCATTACCAGCGGCATCATCGCGATGGTTTCCACCAAGGTTTTTCCCCACCAATTCTTCCTGGCCAGCAGCCATGCCAGCCAAATTGCGGGTGGCAGGGCAAGCATCACGGCCATCATCGCCAAGCCGAACGTCAACCCCAATACCTGCCAATCCGCCATCGTCACGCGGACGTTCTAACCCTCCGTGGTCACGGAGGCAATCCTTGGGGTTTCACCTGATATTGGCCACTCTCGGCATCGGGACGACCGCAGCACCAAGAACCATTCCGCCGATGAATCCACCCAAATGCGCGCCATATGCGACTCCCATGGCCCCGCCGATGTATCCCATGAAATCCATGATCAGACCGAGTATTCCCAGCGCCGCAAGTTGGGCGGGTGGAACCGGGCGCGCCATCGGCCAGATGTGCGGATTCGGCAGGTGCCAGCGCACGGCCATTCCAAGATAAAGTCCCTCGAATCCGGTGACCGCTCCGGAAGCGCCAAGCGACGGGACAAACTCGCCCGGGTTGAGAGCCACATGACAAATTCCGCCGCAAATGGCTGTGAAAATGAACGTGAAAAACATCCATCGATGGCCTAAAAGTTCCGCCGTCAACGCCGCGAAAATCCATAGGAAAATCATGTTTCCAAACACGTGCCCGATACTGCCATGCAGGAACGCGTGACTGAGCAGCGGGCCGAATTCCAGTAGAGTGGGCCCGCTGATGTTTCCTGATCGAAGGGACTCCCATGCGTTCATGAAATTTCCCGGAACCAGCATCAAGCGGGAATAATTCCATTCAACCAGGACCGTCTGTAAGACGTAGATCAGGATAATGAAAAGGATAAGAGCCAGTAGCGGGCCCTGCTCCTTTAACAAGGACCTGAAAGGAGTAAATCGAGGCACGGGCGGAATCATCAATGTTGCTGCTTCATGCTCAAGCTTGAAACGACATCACTAGGGCCTGCAGTTAACAAATCAGATCGGTGAATCCACCGCTTTGCGAAGCTCTTCGGGCAAGCCGGACCACAAGAAAGGGTGGGATTCCACCAAGCGGACAATATCCGCAAAGTCTTTAGCCCGCTTGCTTTGGCGGCGGTTCAAATCCTGCCAGGCGAGAATTTTTCCTGTCAGCGTATCTTCCAATGCGGCAACCCGTAACAGGATGCCATGCACGTCGGCCGGGACGGCACGCTCTGGAAAAGCGAGATAAACTTCTTCGGTACTCAATTGGACGCTGACCTGGGATTTACCCTTGAAGTTGACCGACCACTTGAACTGTTCATAGGTGAAGCCGGCCTCGGCGAGAATCGCAATGGCTTTTTCAATATCTTCCGCACGGACGACGAAATCCACATCCTGTGTCACCATCGGCTCTGCCGCCCAGTGATTGACCGCAACACCGCCAATCGCACACCAGCTGACATCGGCACGCTCGAGAGCATCGACCAAACGCATGACATCGTCGCTGCCACCCGCCGTCTGCCAGTCATAGAATTTCTTCGCAGTCACGGGACGAATGTAAACATTCAAAAGAGGCTATGTCAGCCAGTCTTTGAAAACATGTGGGGCATCCCAGCTGACAAAATTCATTGTTTAAACCCGTGGCGGAACAAAATAGCCTGAGCTTCCTTGTCTGTAAGAAACTGGACGAAAAGTTGCGCTTGCTCCGGGGTTTTAGAGGCTTTGATGGCGGCGGCGGGGTATTCGATGGGGCCGGTTT
>JACMMB010000064.1 GCA_014379305.1 Akkermansiaceae bacterium | reverse complement strand
GCCATTGCCCATTGGTTTTCCACGTGGATCGGGCCCACTCCGCTCGCCCTGTCTTTAGCTCTCGGCATTGTTTCCGGCCAAACCTTCGATTTGCTTCGTGAGCGTCTTGAGCGATCCCGCCTGCACCATCAGTTCCGCCGCTTCGTCTCTCGCGATGTGGCCGATTCCCTCGTCAATGATCCCAGCATCTACCAACACGCCGCCCTTGGCAGGAAACGCCGCGTCGTCGTGATGTTCTCCGACCTCCGGGGCTTCACGTCCCTGTCGGAAAAAATCACGCCCGAGCAACTCTTCGCCCAGCTCAATGAATACCTCTCCGCCATGGTGAAAATTATTTTCGCTCACGGCGGCACCCTCGATAAATTCATCGGGGATGCCATTCTCGCCCACTGGGGCGCTCTTGAGAATGGCGACGAAACTACTTTTTCCAACTCGGCCCTCGCCGCCGCGCAGGCCATGACCGCGGGTCTCGATGAGCTCAACTCGTCGTGGAAGTCCCGCGGCCTCCCCGAGTTGGAAATGGGCATCGGCCTTCATCTCGGGGATGTCCTAGCCGGAGAAATCGGCTCCGAGCAACGGACCGAATTCGGGGTCATAGGTGATGCGGTGAATCTAGCCTCCCGCCTCGAGGGACTTACTAAAGTTTTCGGCTGTCCATACCTCGCCAGTCGCCATTTTATCGCCGCCCTTCCCCCGGCGAATATAAACCATCTCCACCGCATTGCCAAAGTCCGTGTCAAAGGCCGTCAGGAACCCCTTGATGTCTGGGCACCTGCTTGCTGCGAAGCCGCCAAACCCTCATTCGCCCAAGCCCTCGAACTCTTTGAATCCGGTGAATTCGACAACGCCGTGGAATTCCTGGAAGAATATCTCAAGCAATTTATCGACGATCACACCGCCCGCCACCTCCTCGAAAAAACCCATCTTTTTAGCAAAACACGCCCCACCGATTGGCAGGGCATCATCGAGTTCTCGGACAAATAAAATCATGGGAAAAAATACCGCCGACCGGACTCGAACCGGTACGCCCTCGCGAGCAACAGATTTTAAATCTGCAGTGTCTACCATTTCACCACGGCGGCTTTTCTCCTTCCTGATAGGACCGGGCAACTCAATCCACTTTTTCCGGGCACGTCCAGCAAAGTCATTCGACGAAAAACTAAACCCCATTCATCAATATCACCATCTCCCCCTTTGCTCCATTCGCCTTGAACCATTCCAGAATTTCTCCTGCAGTCCCCCGATGATAGGTTTCGAATTTCTTTGTCAGCTCCCGCGCCACGCAGACCTTCGCTTTGGGTGCGATTTCCACAAGAATCTCCAGCGTGGACAAAATCCGATGCGGGCTTTCAAAAAAAATGCCGGTTTCCCCGCTTTCCAGCACCGCGCTCATGGCGCTTTTACGCTTGCCGGATTTCACGGAAAGAAATCCTCCGAAACGAAAAGCATGGCACGGTAGACCCGATCCGATTAAAGCCGTTAGAACCGCCGAAGGACCCGGCAAAACCTCAATCCTCACCTCGGCTTCCAAACAGGCCTGCACCAGCCGATATCCAGGATCGGAAACACCAGGCATCCCGGCGTCGCTGATGAAGGCAATCAGCTCGCCCGCTTTCGCGGCAGCGACCAGTTCAGGTGCCCGCCTTGCCTCATTGTGATCGTGCAAAGCGACCAGCGACTTCCCGGTTATCCCATGATGGGAGAGCAAAATACCCGATCTGCGCGTGTCCTCACACGCAATCCGGTCCGCAGCCCTGAGCAGCTCCAGTGCTCTGAGGGTAATGTCCCCGAGATTGCCGATTGGTGTCGGCACCAGCACCACTCTTCCGCCTTCCTCCGTCTCGTCTGAAATCATCCGCCTCCCTTCAGCAATCCCTTCTCGCCCTCCGACAAATTCAATGCCGACCCGGCTTCGTTGACTTTCACGCTGACCATCTCTCCCGCTGCGGCCAGCTCTCCTCCTATTTTCCAAACCTCGAACTCCCAAGTCACCGAGCTATTTCCCAAACTTTTCAAAACAGTCCTGATCTCGATTCGATCCTTGAACAAGAGCGGGCGTTTGTAATCGCAAATCACTCTTACCCGTGGCCAGCCGCCCTGCGCGCGATCATACACATTGAGCCCCAGTTTGGTGAGCAACTCATGCTCGGCCCGCTCAACGTAAATTAGGATTTTGGAAAAATGAACCCACCCGCTCGCATCGGTGTCCGAGAAAGCAACCTCGCATTCGTAGCGGTGAATGAACTTATCCACACGGTTTACTCGTCGAATTTTTTAATCAGCACGGATGCATTGTGACCGCCAAAGCCGAAGCTGTTGCTAAGTGCGATCTTGATTGGCAGCTCGCGGGCCACGTTCGGCACAACATCCAAATCGCATTCCGGGTCCTGCTCCTCGATGTTGATTGTTGGCGGGATTACGCCGTCCAAAATCGCCATCGTACACGCGATCAGTTCGATTCCACCCGCCGCCCCGAGCATGTGCCCGGTCATGGATTTCGTGGAGCTGACCATCAGGCCGTTCGTCGCGAAATCGCCGAATGCCAGCTTGATCGCCCTTGTCTCGGCAACATCGCCAAGGCCTGTGGAAGTCGCATGGGCATTGAGGTAATCCACCTCATCCGGGTTTACTTTTCCGTGCTTCAGCGCCATGCCAATCGCATAAGCCGGGCCGCTGCCATCAGGCGAGGGCGCGCTTAAATGATAGGCATCCGCGCTAACTCCATAACCGATCAGTTCCGCATAAATTCTCGCACCGCGAGCTTTCGCGATTTCAAGTTCCTCAATCATCACCACCCCCGCGCCCTCGCCCATAACGAAGCCATCGCGATGCTTGTCAAACGGCCGCGAAGCCCCTTCGGGATCATCATTGCGGGTGCTCAGCGCTTTCATATTCGCGAAACCGCAAAGCCCCATCGGCAGCACCGCCGCCTCCGCACCGCCGCAAAGGAAACCATCCGCATCTCCGAATTTAATCATCCGCCATGCCTCGCCGATATTGTGGTTCGAGGTGGCGCAAGCCGTCACAATCACCATGTTCGGTCCGAGCAGACCGTGTTCCATGGATATAATCCCCGATGCGATATTTGTAATCATCATCGGAATCGTGAACGGAGACACCCGGCGAGGTCCTCTTTCCATATAAACCCGGTGCTCGCGCTCCAGTGTCGAAAGTCCGCCAATGCCGCTGCCGACCATCACTCCATAACGGCGGGGATCCGCTTTCTCAATCTCAAGACCCGAATCGGCCATCGCCATCTTCGATGCCGCGACGGCGTATTGCACGTAGCGATCCGAACGACGCGCATCCTTTGGCACGCGGAAAAATCCATCCGCACTGAAATCCCGAACCTCACCTGCGATCTTGCACTCAAATGGCTCCGGATCAATCCCCTGAATCCGCCGTATCCCGCTTCTACCGTTTTTCAGACCATCCCAAGTGGATTCCAAATCATTTCCCAAAGGCGAAATACAACCTATCCCAGTTATCACAACCCGTCGCTCACTCATATTGCTGTAGAAACCCTATTCCCTTAACTTGCAAACACGCAAGCACTAGAAATCCGCACCCATCCCTAGCGCCTCATTCCATCATTTTCATGATCGCAAAGCCTCCCGACAGAGCGATCACCCCAAGACTTGCGCCGCCTAAAAGCCGGTCGGTGATGTTCATCTTCGGCCTCAACACGGAGCTGGATTTCGGAAAAACAATTGCCGCGTAAGCCATCCCCGCGAACAGCCCCCCGAAGTGAGCCGCATTGTCGATGAAACGATACCCCACCAAACCGATCAGCCCGGTCATCACCACCCCACCGATCAAGCGCCGCTTCGCACTTTGCGGAATGAGCTTCGAATGCAGGGTTTCGAAAACCAGAAGGAAACCCAACCACCCCATCAAGCCCCCGGACGCGCCCACAGACGTCCCCTGTGTGAATCTCGCCGATGCCTCTCCACCGACCAACGCGGAAAACAGGAACACCATCGGCAAGTGCGGCCATCTGGCGAATACTTCCAGCCTTTTCCCTAGGTATAGCAACCCTAGCGCATTCATCACGAAATGCAGAATGCCACCATGCAACATCGGCGCCGTGAACAGCCGCCAGCGCTCTCCATTCAAATAGGCGGCTTTCACAAGTCCCGCATCCGCCACCGATCCTTTGAAAAACACCTGCGCCAGTGCAACGATGGCAATCATGACCAGAATCAACTTCGTAACCGGCGCTTTCTGACCCTGAAGCCACGTTTCGAATCGGATCAATGGAATAATCCGGCGGCTGTTTCCGCTGTCCTGGCTTTGCTTCAATTCCCGCAGCCGCTTCTCCGCTTGATACCATGGAATGAATGCGAAAATCAGGAATCCCAACAAGGAAATCCCAACCGAGGTCGAACCAATTAGCGCTTTCAAAATCCATTTCAGTTCCTGAACAACTCCCAGATCAAGCCCGTTGGCCTGTTGCAGGAGACCCAATTGTTTCCAGCTTTGAAAAACCATATAGGCGACCAAAGCTCCCAACCCGAATCCAAACCATTTCAGGCGATGTCTTGCATCCAGCAGATCGTCATTCACCCAGCGTTTGCGTATTTCACTGATGGATTCTTCAAAGGCTTCAACCTCCTCAGGTATCTTGCAGTAAGCGGATTCCGGACTCCAAACCAAGTTTACCACACTATCACGATCACCGCGGATGGTCTGTGAAAGCTCATCCACGGACGCGCTGACATGCCGGCCACCCTTCCGATCAATCCATCCGAAACCTTCTCCCGCAGGAGGAAACGCTTCCTCCCGCGCCCACACGGGCTGATCCACTCCGGCCCCGTTCTCCCGTTCACTGCCCTTCACCCCTTGCAAGCGTCTGGCTTACTCGGGTTTGTCCGCTTTGTTTTCTTCAGCGGCAGGCTCGGTAACTTTCCCGCCATTTTCCTCAGGCTTTTCGACTGCTTTCTCTTCAACAGCTTCCTCCACCGGTTCTTCGTTAGCTTCGGCCTCTTTTACGATGAGGCCATTATCAACCTCAACCGCCTTCTCGCTATCGGGAACCACAACCTCAGCCGGCAGTTCGTTCACCAATGAGGGCTTCACCTCAATCTCTTCCACCGCCTTTTTTGCCTCATCCTTCTTGGCGGCTTCCACTTTTGCGGCTTTCGCAGGTTCGAGCAAAGACTTTTGCTGGGTCTGCTTACCAATCAGGATAGCCAAGGTCAGGCTCAGCAGGAAAAACATGGATCCCAGATAAACCGTTCCTTTTTGTAAAACCGTGGTCGTCTGCGCGCCGAAAACCTGATCGGTAACGCCGCCTCCGAAAGCCGCTCCGAGACCTTCCTGTTTGGGACGTTGCATCAGGATAATGAGCGACATCAGCAAACAGACGATGACGAACACCACCAACAGCAGGTTGATACTAATGGAGAGCCAGTTAATTGCGGCGAAAATCATGGGCGGCGGAATATGGGTATCACTACCAGCCTTGTAAAGCAGGGACTTCGCGGTTTTTTCATCCTCGATCCAGACCCATCAACCCTCACTGCGCCTTGATCCATTCCGCGACTTTCGCGTCATCATCACCCGAGGCCCATACGTGCCGGAGGAAATCTTCCGCTGGCGTGTCCCCATGCTTCGATAGAAAATTCCGATCCCCCCCACAGCTGAACATGAGATCCGGATCCAGTTCTCCGCGCAGTTTCGCCCGTGCTTTCACAAGTATCCGCGGCAGATATGCGATCCCTTGAAACTCCTCTCCGAAACCCGGCAAATCATCGCGCGTGACCACATTCACACTCGCCACCCCACCTTGCTGGACCAGGAAATAATCGCGCCGCACTGCCGCCACGAGCAAGGCGGTCGTCGCGGAAGGCACTCCTTCATCTACGTAGTCCTCGACAAAATCAAAAAACTCCCGTGGCTTGTAGCCAATGCTGCCGAGAAATTCCAGCTCCTTCGCGGAAAAATCCTTTTCGTAATCAAACTCGCCCGCGCGATACGCTTTCGTGCAACGCTCGAAAAGGTCGGTAAAAATATCGTTCCAATGCATGCGCGGAACATGGAATCCTCTCCGCACATAGGCTAGTAGTTTTTTCAACTTCGACATTCGACCGCTATTTCATGCTCTGGAAAACCTCAACCCGCACGCTCGATCTGTCCCGGCACGCGATAATCATGGGAATATTGAACGCCACCCCGGACTCTTTCTCCGATGGCGGCCTCCACCAGGATCTTTCCCCAGCCCTTGCCCACGCCCGGAAAATGATAGCGGAGGGAGCGGAGATCATCGATATCGGCGGCGAATCCACCCGACCCAGTTCTTATCCAATCAGCGCTGATGAGGAAATCAAACGCACCATTCCCATCATCGCCGCCGTCCGTAGCGAATGGCGCGGCCTCATCTCCATCGATACCACCAAGGCCTCCGTAGCCCGCGCCGCCCTTACCGCTGGTGCGGACATCGTCAATGACATCTCGGGCCTGACCGCCGATCCCATGATGTCCTCTGTCTGCGTGGATTCGGACTGCGGAATCGTCATCATGCACCTTCAGGGCACCCCTGCGGACATGCAGAAAAATCCGCACTACGATGACGTTCTCGCTGAAATCAAAGCTTATTTCCAACAACGCTTCGGCACTCTCACCCATCTCGGCATTGATCCCGAGCGCCTGTGCTTCGATCCCGGCATTGGCTTCGGCAAAAACCTCGAACACCATCTCACACTGCTCAAAAATCTCGACACCCTCGCCCCTGCCGGAAGACCCCTGCTGCTCGGAGTCTCCCGCAAATCCTTCATCTCGAAAATCATCCCGGCCCCCGACCCTGCCGACCGCGAAGCCGCAACCATCGCCCTCACCGCTTTTGCCCGTCAGAAAAACGTCATGCTCCACCGCGTGCATTCCGTGAAATCAAACCTTGAGGCTCTTCGCACCGTGGAGGCCTTACTCTGAAACCACTTCCAGATCGACGCAGAGCGGCAAATGATCCGAGGCGACGAGAGCTGCGGGAAAACGCGGGATTTGAATCTTCTTCACCGTGAAATTCGGGCTGATGAACAGATGATCAAGCCGGGAAAACGGTCTCATGCTGGGAAATGTCGCCGACGCCGTATGTCCTGGCAGGGAAAGCTGCGCGTCGCGATACTCACTGTTGAGTTTTTCCCAAACGACTGAACGCGGGCCTGAATTAAAATCACCGCAGACGATCACGGATCCGCCTTTTCCGATCCCGCCCAGCCACGTATCGCCGAGCAATTCCTTGACCTGCTGATTCCTGTCCTCGCGGCCCAGGCCGAAGTGGGTATTGATGAAATGGATCGGCTGGCCGTCTTCTCCGGGCTTGATTCTGACCCAGATCGCCCCCCGCGCTTCCTTGCCGGTGCGGCGATTTCCAGGCGTGAGGAGCGCGGATTTGACGATCTCCAGCGGGAATCGCGAGAAGATCGCGATGCCGTATTTCTCCTTTTCCTCACCCAGCATGGAGTGAAATGCGTGGTGCATCGAAAGATGATCGGCAATGACCTGCGCCTGATCGTGATGGCCACTTCTCCTTCGGTGCGCATCCACTTCCTGGACCGCGATGATGTCCGGATCGAGCCGGTTGATGACAGCGGCGATCCGTTCGGGACTCAAACGTCCGTCCGTTCCGACGCAACTGTGGATATTATAAGTCATCACCCGCAGCGTCCGGGTCGCGGCATTTTCCTCCGAACGGGGCCGAGGGAAAATCCATGGCTGGTCCGCGGCGAGGAAATCACCGACGATGCGGTCCAGATCCCTACCAAGGATAATGTCCTCCCTTGCGGCGGTCGATCGCCGTGAGATTTCATCAGTTAGCAGCACGAAGCCGTTGTTTTCCTCCATACCGGGGTCCGAATAAATGATGGTTTCGTATTCACGGGCGTCCGAGCGAAGGCACGCGCGGTGGATGTCGCGAATCGTCCGATCAATGTCATAAAACGTCCAGTGGGCGAAATTCGCATGGATCACGCGAACACCGCGCTCTATTTCCAGCAACACGCGGAATCGGACAAACTCCCGCTGCATGATGCGAATCCCGATGCGGGCAGGGGTCCCTCGGACGCAAGCCGCCAAGCCGATCAAAAATTCCAGCACGGCGAGCAATATCATCCGCAGAATTTCCGGCACATACAGGATCGAAATAAGCAAGCAACTGAAGGGCCGCGATTTTTCCGCACTGGCCGCCGCTACCGCCGTTGCGCTTGATGGGCTGCCGGAATAAAAAGTCCCTATCTCGAAATGGCCGTGAGCGATCATCTTCGCGAGATGCCTGACCTTTCCGCCCCGCATTGCTTCCTCAAACTGGCTCCTGGATAGCCCGTCAATCTCGATCCGGATCAAACCACGCTCCCTGGCGCGGTCGTTCGGGAGTTCAAATCCCAGTATCCGAGCCGCCCAACGGATGCGGTTCATTTTCCTGCGCAGCCAGCGCAAGCGTTTGCCAATAATTCCAATCACCGCTCCCGCACACTAATCCCAGCCGTGAGAGATGCAAATTGCAACGCGTCTGCTGAATTTGGCCCTCCGGTGCTGTTCAGATCGTTCTCCGGTGCTGTCCAGATCGTTCCCAGGCTGATCCATAGCGCCTCCAGGATTGGACAGATCGCCTTCGGGCTTCTCTAGATCGCCCCCGGATGTCGTCCACATTGCCCCCGGGCTTGTCAAGAACGTCCCGGGGCTTAGGCAGATCATCCCGGGGCTTGTCCAGATCGACTCCGGTGCTGTCCAGATCGCCCTCCGATGCTGTCCAGGTCGCTCTGAAATCGCGCTCCCGGCCGGGTTGACGCAATTTTCCTTCGACAGCCGCATCCGCCTGGCTAAACAAAGCCTATGGAAGACCTCCGCGACCACGGGCCGCAACCTCTCGACAGCATGATGGAAGTGTGGCAACTGAGCAATCATCAGCTTGTCGATCTCTCCACCGAGCAGCTCAGTCATAAACAGGTCCAGCGCGCTCGCAAAGGCCGCCAGATGACCCTTCCGATGATGCAGAAAGTTTGTCGCGCATTCAATATCGCCATCTGGACGGATCTACCCAAGGAGTCGAAAGAAACCTATTTCGAATACATGCACCGCCATCTGTTCAACTACGCCAAAGGCTACGATGCGGATTGGATCGATCCCAATAAATCGCTCTTTCCTGAAAAATGACCCCGGCGGAACAACCCTGGCTCATCGTCGGCCAGGGGCTCGCCGGTTCCTGCCTCGCGTGGGAATTCTGGCAGCGGGGCGTCCCGTTTCAGATTCTTGATCGCGGCAACGGCGGGTGCAGCCGCATCGCCGCCGGCCTGATCAATCCGATTACGGGCAAAAACTTCGAGCCAAGCTGGCGGATCAATGACTTCCATTCCCACGCCATCGCATTTTACGAAAACCTCGAAAAAATCCTTGGCACAAGGCTCTGGCATCCGCTTCCGGTCCTCCGACTTGCCACCTCCGCAAAGGAATGGGAGAAGATTTCTTCAAAACTACACCTTTCCGAAATCAGCCATTGGATTGAGCCTGCTGACACCCCCGCCCCGCCGGGTTTCCATGGAGCAGTGCAGCTAAGCGGCGGCGGCCGCATTGATACCGCCAACTTCATCAATACCACTCGCAACTTTTTTTCCGACCGCAGCCTTTACGTCACTTCCACTTACGCGCCCGACGTCCCCGGTAAAAATCGTATCCTCTGCCAAGGTGCCGAAGGACTGATGCTCAACCAACTCGGCCCTCATCGCTGCGCGAAAGGCGAAATCCTAACCCTCCGCGCCCCATGGCCGGAATCCCACATCCGCATCGGCGCGGGCGGTTGGCTGGTCCCTATTGGCAACCGGCATTTCCGGGTGGGTTCCACCTACGAATGGAACCAACTCGATGAACTACCCACCTCCGCAGGCAGCGAACGAATCCTCGCCATCGTCGCGAAACTCGGCGGTCCCGATTTCGAAATAATCGATCACGTCGCCGCCATTCGCCCCATCCTCAGGCGCAGCCAGCCGCTGATCGGAAAAAATATGGACGACACCTGGGTTTTCAACGCTCTCGGTTCCAAAGGTGCCCTCTATGCCCCGAAAATGGCATTCTACCTCGCGGAATGGATCATCAATGGTCGCCGCCCCGATGAATCATTGATCATTTCCTGCTAACCTTCCAAATATGTTTCCTCCCCGCCCGACCCACCTCCTCCACCTGCTTCTCAAGCAGAAAATTTCTCCGGGCGATCTCGTCATCGACGCCACCGCCGGCAACGGCCACGACACCGTCTTCCTTGCGGAAACCGTCGGTCCCACCGGCCGCGTCATCGCCATCGATATCCAGCAACAGGCCATTGATTCCACCCGCCTTCGGTTGCAGCAGGAAAATCTGCTCGACCGCACCAGCCTGTTTCAAATTTCCCATACGCAAATTGCCCGGCTCGCCCAACCGCACACCGCCTCAGCCATCCTGTTCAACCTCGGTTACCTCCCCGGCACGGATCACCGGATCATCACAAGCACCGGGGATACCCTGATCGCCCTGCGGGCCGCCTCTGAAATCCTGCAACCCGGGGGAATTCTTGCCGTCGTCTGCTACCCCGGACACGAGGGTGGCGATGTCGAGGCCGATGCAACCCTCGGTTTCTTCGAAAATCTCTCCAATCACCACACCGCCCGTTACGGCATGATTGGGACCAGGACACCCTCACCTTTCCTGCTTTTTTCGATGAAACTTTCCGTTGGCAAATGATCCGTCCTCGCCTCCCCGGACCGAATCTTCCATCTTGCCCCGGACTGATTACATGTCTAAACCTTGATCAACCACAGCAACCATGAAACGACTTTCCCTCTTACTTTTGCTCCTCCTCAGCCCGGCATATGCACAGGAAAAACCGCTCGCGCAGTCTCCTCCGGAAGATGAAGTGAAGGACCTGCTTCCAAGCCAGAAGGAATTCCTCAATCTGCCCGAGGAACAACGCAAGGAATTTGCCAAAAGCTTTGGCGAGGCGGCACGCTATTTTCAGCAAAAGCGTATTTTTGAAACCCTGGATGCCCTCGATAAAGCCGAGAAGATCTTTGCCAGCAGCGCCGAGCTGCTCAACCTGCGCGGCTCCTGCTTCGTCGAAATGCGCGCCTTCGAAAAAGCCAGCGCCGCCTTTGACAAGGCCCTCGAAATCAATCCGACCAACTCCAGCATCCGATTCAATGTTGCGGAGGTTCTCTTTGTCACCAAGCAGTGGCAAAAATCCCACGACCTGTTTCAGCAAGTTCTCAAGGAAATTCCTGATAACAAAGCGTCCCTCTCCCGTCTCGTGGAATTCAAAATCATGCTGTGTAAAAAGAAACTCGGCCTGGATGATGAAGTCACGATCCTCGCGGAAAAATACGATTATCTTGACGACTCTCCTTACTACTACTACGCCCAAGCCGCGCTCGCTTATGAGGAAAAGGATCTTCTGAAAGCCGAGGAATGGCTCGCGCGCGCCAGTCGTATTTTCCAGAATCCGAACATTATCGCCCCTTGGCAAGACACTCTCGTTGAATACGGCTATATCAAAAGCTTCTACGGCGACGACTCTTCACCTGTCGAATAATCATAATTTTGTCTGACTGGGGAACTGTCCAACTCCCGCGATCAAAACATTCCCCCATGGTTGTGGCCCAACCTGCTTTGCCTTGATGCCCCGTTGATCGCCGTTTCCTGGCAATGCCTTTTCGCCGCCTGTTTCAAAATCCAACAGCCGATAGCCATCCAGCTCATGCTCGGTCTGGGTGTCTGGACGATCTATCTGGCCGACCGGCTCTACGACGCCTGGCGCGCCATCGATATCCCCAACAGCACCGCCCGCCTGCGGTTTGCGAAAAAACACTCCCCTGCACTGGTTATTTTACTCGCTGCAGCCGCCTCGCTGGACTTGGTGCTGATCATGCTTTTCGCCTCGCAACGCCTCATCTTTTCAGGCCTTGGCATCGCCTTGCTTGTGGCAATCTATTACTTGCTCCGGCTTGGTAAATCCGGAAATTTTTTACACAGGATCCCACGCGAAGTTCTATGTGGAATGGTCTTTGCCTTTGGCTCGGTTTTCACTATCCAATCGTCCGCTGATTCCACCTTCAAAGGCGCAACGTTTTATCCCGCCACCTTCCTTTTCGGCCTGGTCTGCTCCGCAAATTGCCTCCTGATCTCCTCCTGGGAACAGGATTCCGACTTTGCGAATGCCGACCCATCAATCGCCTCAACCCATCGCTACCTGCTGCCGTATCTCTCCAGCGTCACGACGCTGCTAAGCATCGTATCGCTAAGCCTGTCATTCCTGACCTGCCGACCGGTCTTCCTGGCAATTTTCCTAGCCAGCTTCTCGCTCTCGCTGATCAGCCGATATGAGAAACGCCTGTCCGTCACCGCTCTTCGCGTCCTCGCTGATGCCGTTTTTCTCAGTCCGCTCCTCGTCTTACCCTTCGTTTAACATCCGGTCATTCGAATCCATTCATCGATGGTATTCGAATTGTCCAAAGCGCGTTTGTTAACCAGCTCCAGGATCCTGCAGCCATTCGTATCCAGAATCCTCCTCAATTCCCACACCCCCATCTCGCGGGAGGACCGTAATACTTCCAGCGCGCCTCTCCCATAGAACCCGCACAATGGCTCAGTGAGTCCATCAGACTCGCTGCGATAACTTACGAACTTATCTTCAAATCCCAGCAAGCCCTGCAAAGTCGCAACATCCAGCCTTGGCAAATCACAAGCCACGACCAGCCAATCCGCGTCTTCAGTTTCCATTCCTGCAATCATCCCTCCAAGCGGCCCCTCGCCCTCGTCTCTGACAATCATTACCCCCTCTATTTTCTCTTCGAAAATCTGCCCGGTCCGCAAGGAAATCACCACTTGGATGCAGCCCGCTTCCCGCAGCAAGTCCACCGCACGCCTCACCAAACTGCGCCCATCCGGGTGCAGCATTGCCCCCTTCTCGCGCCCCATCCGCGCTCCCTTGCCCCCCGCCAAAACCAATCCATGTAAACCCATACAAGCTCCTCTTCGGTTTCACCGGCTCATTTTCCTGCGCTCGATTACCCCTTTCACCGCTTCCCCTGAACACGGACTGGGCAAATAAAAATCCCCCTTCACCCCGAAAGCCGCCACTGCATCGCGAATGGCTTCCCGCACGGAAATCGCCAACATCAGGGGTGGCTCGCCTACGGCCTTGCTCCCGTGGATGGTGCCGTCCTCGGCCGCCTCCGCCAGCAGCGAAACCCGGAAATCCACCGGTGCATCGCTGAACGCCGGTATCGCATACGTGCTCGCGCTATGACTCAGTAATTTTCCCTTCTCATCCCATTTCAAATCCTCCTGGGTCAACCATCCCATCCCCTGGACGAATCCTCCTTCAATCTGCCCCCGGTCCACACCCGGATTCAGCGAATCGCCCGCATCATGCAAAATATCCACGCGCCTTACCTTGCTCATCCCGCTCGCTCCGTCCACCTCCACCTCGCATACGGCGCTACCCCAGGCATAGTAATAAAACGGTCTTCCTTTCCCCACATTCCAATCCCAATCAAGATCCGGCGTTTTGTAGAACCCCGCTGCGGATAACTGCACCCGGGACAAATACGCAGCCATTACCGTCTCGGCAAAAGTCATTTCCGTTCCTACCTCCCGTTTCACCGCATCAAGCCTGCCTTTCAATTGCCGGCACGCATCCGCCACCGCCGCCCCGTTCAAATCCGCCCCGGAACTCGCCGCCGTCGCCGAGGAATTGGGAACTTTGTCGGTTCGCGTGTGCATCAGCCGGATCTTATCCCGCTCCACGCCAAGTTCCCTCATCACCACCCCGATGATCTTGGTATGCAGCCCTTGGCCCATCTCCGTCCCGCCGTGATTGACCTGTACGCTGCCGTCAAAGTAGATCAGCACCAATGCCCCTGCTTGGTTATAGTGCTTCAGGGTAAAGCTGATCCCGAATTTCACCGGCGTGATCGCCAGCCCGCGTTTCACCATCCGCCGACCCGCATTCCATTCATCGATCCCGATCCTTCGTTTTTCGAAATCCGATGTCTCTAGTAGTTGCGCCCATATTCTCCCTATCCTCGGCTCCCCCACATCCGCACCATAGTGGGTCATGCCCGTCTCGCCCTTGCCGGTATAAAAGTTCTTCGCCCGCAAAACCTCCGGCCTCATCCCTATCCGTTGCGCAACCCGCGCCATGATTTCCTCGATCACCAGCATCCCCTGCGGCCCGCCAAACCCGCGGAATGCGGTTTGCGAGGTCACATTCGTTTTAGCCACCCGGCCCTCGAATCTCACATGCGGAATATAATAAGCATTGTCCAAATGAAATAAGGCCCGGTCATTGACCGGCAGTGAAAGGTCGAGCGCCCAACCCCCATCCGAAACCAACTTCACTTCCGCAGCCTTCAATCTTCCGCACCCATCATAACCCACTCGATACCTGGCGAAAAACGGATGCCGCTTCCCGCTCATTTCCATATCCAAATCCCTGTCCAACTGCACCCGGACAGCCTTCCCGGTCTTTTTTGAAGCCAGAACGCATAAAGCCGCCCACCCGCTTCCCTGGGTTTCCTTCCCTCCGAATCCTCCGCCCATTCTCGGTGACTCGACCACAATCTCGTTTTTCCCCACCCCCATTAACTCCGCGACAATCGTCTGCACCTCGGCAGGATGTTGCGTCGAACTCGAAACAAAAATCCCTCCCTCCGCATCCACCTCCGCCCAGGCTGAATGCGTCTCCAGATAAAAATGTTCCTGCCCGCCGATTTCCAACTCTCCCTCCATCACGAATTCAGCAGCCTCCAATGCTTTCACCACATCGCCGCGTTCCAACACACGTGGATCCGTATGAAACGATCCGGCCCCCATCGCAGCCGCAATTCCGATGATCGGCTCAAGCTCCATTACCTCAACCACCACCTTCTCCGCCGCCAAGCGGCAAAGTTCCTCACTCTCCCCGATCACTGCGGCGATCATCTGCCCACGGAAAAAAATCTCATCTTCCGCAAACAGCGGCTCATCATGCCGAGTCGGGCCTAGGTTATTCAATCCGGGCACATCGGCCCAGGTCAGCACCGCTTTTACCCCCTTCATTTGTCTGGCCTCGGAAACATCAATCCCGAGAAGCTTTCCACGCGCAACCTTGGAAACCACCGGCCACACCGAAAGCATATCCCGCCCCAAGGACTGATCGTTCACATACATCGCCGTGCCAGTGACATGGCCCACCGCGCTCTCGTGCCTCAAACTATCCGCGCCAGCGAATTTCGAATCATCGAAACCCGGCTTTTCATCCATCACCCCGCTCCGCTCGCCGGTGATGAATTTTTCCACCAAGCCACGGATTAAATTCCTACGGTATTCCGCCGTCCCCCTCACATCCGTCAGCGGCGTAAACTCCGCGGCCAGTACCTCGTAAAATTCTTCGCCAATCTCCTTCAAGGTTTTCCCGATCAAAAACTTCTCCGCCTTGATAGCCCTGCTCGTTGTCGCCGCGACTCCTCCGAAAACCATGCGCGCATCTCTAACCACTCCTTCGTCTTCCACCACACGCATTGCCAGCGAAACAGTGCTGATATCCATCTCGCGGCGCTTCGAAGCCTTGTGAAATTCACATCGACCCGGAACTCCGCGTGGAATAATCACCGCCAGCATAACCTCATCCAGCCTCATCGCCGTCTTCCTGTATCCCACAAAAAACCCGGAAAGCGGCACCCTCCTCTCTCCCGACTGACTAACCAATATCACCTCCGCATCCAGCGCCATCAGCAGCGGTGCGCTATCCCCGATCGGAGAAGCAGTGACCAGGTTTCCTCCCAAAGTCGCCCGATGCCGGATCTGTCGGGATGCGAACAACGCCCATAATTTATCCAGCGCCGGATACTTGCCTCTCATAACCTCATCAATGTCCGTCAACGCGGCCCCTGCTCCCAACCACCACTCATCTTCCTGCTTCTCGATCCTCTTCAACTCTCTCACACCTTCCAACCCGATGAGGCAGTCGATCCGACGGTGAAACTTGTTAATCCATACCGCCACCTCGGTTGCGCCCGCCACCAAAACCGCGGCGGGATTTGCTTTCTTCATTTCCAATAGCTCAGCCAGATTCTCCGGCTTCAGATACACTCCGTAACCCTCCGCCATCGCACTCTTTCCAACTAGATTGGATCCCGTCTCTTCGAGAAAATCGAACTCCCAAGCATTCGTTTCCTTATCACGCAGGGACTCCGTCATCGCCTCCCGGATCGGTCGATATCCCGTGCACCGGCACAGGTTTCCACAAAGCTGTTCCGCGATATCGCTTCGATCCATCAGCCCGTCACGGTGATAGCACTCCACCATGGAAGCGATGAAACCCGGCGTGCAATAACCGCATTGCGATCCATAACACCCGACCATTTTCGCCTGCACCGGATGCAATTCATCCGCCTTCCGCACCCCCTCGACGGTCCATATCTTTTTTCCCTCCAAAGACCTCACCAGCATCAGGCAACTGTTCACCGATCTCGGCTTTGCCGCGTCATCCACCATAATTACCGAGCATGCCCCGCAATCACCTTCGGAGCACCCGCATTTCGTCCCGACCAAGCCATTGCCTCGCAGGAATGCCAAAAGATTTTCATTTCCCCCCACTGCGGAAACGTCCACCCGTTCGCCATTGATCCACATGTTACTCATATCCACCAAATGATCTGCGCAAATATCCCTCCACATTCACCCGCCCACTCTTCAGCCTTTTCAACCTCATGTCAGCAAGCTTATTGCCAAAGCGAATCAATCCTCTTCTGAAACGGCATCGGGTAAAGTACTCGCACTCACGCGCGAAAACATCAGTAGCCAAAAATCCTCGAAAATCCCTTGAAATCCCCGGCGACAGGTCTATGAATTATTTTAACTCGAAACCACACCATGAAAAAACTACCTCTTGTTATCGTCTCAGTAATTTCCGCCCTTGCTCTCAGCAACTGCGCGGAACCGGTCGGCCCTAACACACAACGCGGCGCAGCCACCGGCGGCCTCATTGGAGCGGGTGCCGGCGCCATCATCGGTCACCAATCCGGTCGCACCCTCGAAGGCGCACTCATCGGCGGTGCTGCAGGTGCGGGAGCAGGAGCCCTTTACGGCAATGCCCAGGACGGACAAAACCGCCGTAACTACGGTTATTGATCGCTGTAGATAATTGAATTTTCACAAGCCGCAGGGAAATTCCCTGCGGCTTGTTTTTTTATTTGGATGAAAACATCTTCCAATTTCTCATATTGACGAAGCCCCTGAACGTTCCTTGTAAAATTTCCCCACTTCTGTCCCCATGCGCTGCCTGTTGTTTTTCATTCTGCTGACCACTTTTCTATACGCGGAAAAAGTGAGTTCTGTTGCCAGCCTGATCTCTGAACAGACCGCCATCGCACCTGGCAAACCTTTTACTCTGGCACTCAAGCTGGAGCACCCCGAAGGCTGGCATAGCTATTACAAAAACTCTGGAGGAGTGGAACTCCCACCCGAAATCGAATGGAAACTGCCGGAAGGTTCCACCGTCGCGCCCATCAAATGGCCAACTCCTGAAGTTAAGGCAGGCTTCGGCGGAAAAAGTTTCATCTACCCCGGTTCTCCGGTTTTTCTCATTGAAATAACCCCTCCGGCTTCCCTTGCAATCGGCGGCACCTTCACTTTCAGAGCCAGGACGAAATGGCAGATCTGCCAGCGATCCTGCATCAATGAATCCGCTGACTTTTCCATCAAGCTTCCCATCGCGAACAACCCTACGATGGATCCCGGACAAGCAGGGTTCTTTGCTGAAGCACGTAAAAAAATTCCAGCCAGCGCACCAACTTCTTTCAACCTCAGCGCCACCGGTTCCGCAAAAGACAATATCTCGATCAAAATTTCACTCCCTAAAAACGCTGCCCCACCCAGTGAATTCATCCCGAACCAAAACTACATTAAACCACTTTCAGATGGCGGCAAAATCACCACCACAGCTGACGGCATCCTTCTGATTCTTCAACGCCGGAAAACCGACATACTCGACGCCTCCATTCCGCAAGGAAATATTGTATCCGGCATCCTCGTTGGCGATAACAACCTGGCCGTCCCCGAAACAAACATCTCTTCACCTCCTCCGGCCCCAATCTCGTTTATGGAACTTCTCCCGATCCTCGGCGGCATGTTCATCGGCGGACTTATCTTGAATTTGATGCCATGCGTCTTCCCGGTCATCGGCCTGAAAATCATGGGCTTCGTCAAACAAGCCGGGGAAAACCGCCGGTCCATCGCCTTGCACGGCATCACCTTCGCGCTTGGCGTATTCGCCTCCTTCGCAGTCCTGAGCGGCATCCTCTTCGTAGTGCGCGCCGCTGCTATGCGAACCGGCGGTGATCCTACCGGCTGGGGCTTCCAGCTTCAGGATCCCTGGGTTGTTCTGGTTCTGCTTTTGCTCATGTTCATCCTCGCCATGAATATGTTCGGACTGTTTGAAATAGGCACCTCGGCAACCTCCGCAGGAGGAAATCTCCAGTCAAAAGCCGGCCACGCCGGCTCCTTCTTTTCCGGCGTTCTCGCAACTATCGTCGCCACCCCATGCTCCGCTCCTTTTCTTGGAGCGGCGCTTGCCGCAGCGGTCGCTCTACCAACGCTACAGTTTTTCTCCGCCTTCGCCGCGATGGCCTCTGGCCTCGCATTTCCCTACCTTGTTCTGTCGTTTTTTCCCCGTCTCGTTGACATGCTCCCAAAACCCGGCCCGTGGATGGAATCATTCAAACAGGCAATGTCATTCCTCCTCTTTGCGACTGCCGGTTTTTTACTCTGGGTCTATTCCGGACTGATCGGACAGGAATACCTTCTCGCACCCATTTTCGGCCTCAGCCTCATCGCCGCCGCCGCTTGGATTTACGGTCGCTGGTATCTTCCTTACAAACCAAGGGGCACCCGCGCGGCCGCGCTTGCCATTACCACGCTCTTCGCCATATCAGGTGTTGTGCTCGCCCTGCCTCCAAAACCAAATGATCTCTGGAAACCGTGGTCCGAAGAGACCGTGGAAAAACTCCTTTCCAATGGCACTCCCGTTTATATCGACTTTACCGCCCAGTGGTGCCTCACCTGCCAAATAAATAAAAAAGTGGCCTACACCGATGAGGTTATCGCCCTCGCAAAACGTAAAAACATTACCTTTTTAAAAGCGGATAAAACCAGAACCAATCCCGCTATCGAAAACAAACTTCAGGAACTTGGCCGCACCGCCATCCCGGTAAACGTCCTGCTCATCCCGGATAAGGAACCTGTCATCACTCCCGAAGTTCTTACTCCCGGCATACTCACGGAACTTTTCAACCGGATCCCCTAGACTGCGATTGCATCAGTAACATTCCGATTCTGAACGAAAAAGAGGCGGAAGGCCCGAAAGCCTTCCGCCGTGCTGTGAAACATCAAGAACAACGCTAACAGCTGGTTTCACCCTGGGGCGGTAGAGCTGTTTGCGATGGTGGAATGGTTACTTGCCTTTTTTGGCAGCTTTTTTAGCCGGTGCTTTTTTGGCAGGAGCTTTGGTCACAGCCTTCTTTGCAGGGGCTGCTTGCTTACTCGCTGGTGCCTTTTTCGCCGGCGCTTTCTTGGCTGGAGCCTTTTTCGCAGGTGCCTTTTTAGCGACAACTTTCTTTGCCGCTTTCTTTGCTACCTTCTTGGCGCTCTTTGCCACCTTCTTCACCGCTTTTTTGGCCGGAGCCTTTTTAGCTACGGCCTTCTTGGCCGGAGCTTTTTTCGCGGGGGCTTTAGTCGCTTTTTTCGCTACCTTTTTGACAGCAGCTTTTTTAGCTGGTGCTTTCTTGGCAACTTTCTTTGCGGCTTTCTTTGCGGGCTTGGCCGCGACTTTCTTTGCTGTTTTTTTTGCAGCCATGGTTTTGTGTCGTTGGAGTTCGCGTTCGATGTTGGTTTTCTCTTCCGGTGTTAATGAACCAGTGGAGAGGGTAGCGAGAACAGCCTCACCGAGGCGTCCTCCAAAAGCATTTGTGATGAAATCATCGGTGGCACGGCGCACGATCACCTCTTGCGAATACGCCGGTTCATAGGTGTGGGCGCGGCCGGAGCGCGTGCGCTTCACCAGCTTCTTCCGCTCGAGGCTCTGCATCACCGAGAGGACTGTCGTGTAAGCCCTTTCCTTACCGTCCGGCAGCGACTCATATACTACGTTTACCGTAGATGGACCGTTGTGCCATAATACGGACAGTGCCTGAAGTTCGAGATTTGACGGGTGGGATGGCTTGGCCATGAGTTGCTTTCCGTTTCTTGATACGATGAAAATAGTATTTCATGTTTCCGTCAAGTTAAAATGTACAAACTTTTAAGATAAATTAATCATTTATCAAATCGACCTTCATTATACTACGAATACCGTACTAGATCCGCTCCGGTAGTTTCTATTCCTCCCGCGCATCCGGTCTCTTGATGGCGGGGTTAAGCTTT
The DNA here is from genome assembly GCA_014379305.1 of Akkermansiaceae bacterium. Classification (GTDB taxonomy): domain Bacteria; phylum Verrucomicrobiota; class Verrucomicrobiia; order Verrucomicrobiales; family Akkermansiaceae; genus Luteolibacter. Next base: position 1,050 of record JACMMB010000064.1, on the reverse strand, counting down.
CCCAGCGCTTCCCAGAAATCATCTTCGGTCGGATGTCCGTTGAAGAGCACATGCCCATTGGCCGAAAGCAATACCATTACCGGGACGCTCTGCACCTTGAGTCTTTGTCCCAATGGGGATTGCTTCGTATCGACAAGCCATGCCCCCGGAATTTTTTTCTCTGTCTCCACAAGCATCTTTTTCGCTTCCTCCATCACCTTGTCGGATGTCTCCGGTAGTATTGATGCAACCGCCATGTCCTTTTCCAAAAGATCCGCGGCGGTGATGAAAAAATCAGCAAGTGTGGCTTCGCACTCCTGGCTCAGTGGCGACCAAAAATGTAACAGAAGCCCCTTTTTTTCCCCCAGTATCGATTCAAGTGAAACCTCATCACCCGTCAGAATGCTGATATGTTTCATCGAAAAATCCACCCGGATGTCTTTCATCGCATCCATCAGGCGCATTCGCTCGATGTGTGGAGCGAATGCCGCTCCCTGTTTCGGACTTAACCAGAATGCCTCGGTGATGTGCTGCTTGAACGCTGCATTTTCCCCCCTCTGTAGTGCTGCGATCGCCTGCACATATTCCGTGACTGCCAGCCAGTCCTCCTCATTGGCGAAAATTTCCGAATCCGACAGCTTGAAGATTTTTTTCCGTCTTATGAATTCCGGCAACAATGCCGAAATCTCCACATCCTCGTTGCGATCCACATGAAACAAAAACCTGGCCTCTAAAATCGCCTGCTCCGTGATCCCTAGGGCGCGTGCCTCGACAACGGCCTTTTCCAAGGCTTCCAGCGATTCCCTTTCGGAAAGCAACTGCTCCAACGCATCTTCCTTTGGAAGCATTGGCGACTCGCCTTGCGCGTAGAGGGAGGCTCCGCCCAACCAAACCCCAGCCAGGACAAGCCGGATGATCATATATCAGTTCGCCGGAATTTGCAGTTTGGTCCCCAGAACAACCGTATCCTTCGTCATTGCATTGGCCGCCTTGATCGCATCAATCGGCACATTGTATTTTTTACTGATCACCCAGAGGCTGTCGCCCTTGACCACGGTATGCACTCTTGCG
>JACMMB010000063.1 GCA_014379305.1 Akkermansiaceae bacterium | reverse complement strand
TCCATTGCCCATTTCCCTGGAAATCCTGGTCCCCTTGACGGCTGCGATCGGCTCCACTTCTCTCACGCATATGTCGATCATTTCTTCCAAATCCACTTTTCTCACTTTCAGAATCTGCTGGCGCGCTCCTTGATTCGCCAGAAACGATTTCAGAAACCCCATCATCCGCTCGCTCGATTCCCCGACATTGCGCAGCAACTTCAGCGACCTCTCCGGCAGGCTGGCGCATTCCTCCCTATCCAGAAGCAACTTCGCGCTCATGAGAACCCCGCTCAACTGGTTCTTGAAATCGTGTGCCATCACCTTCAAAAGCTCATCCTTGTCCGCTGCCAACAAAGCCAGATCATCCCGGGTTCGCTTCAAAGCCAGATGGGTTCTAACCCGCGTCAACAGCTCCGATTGATTGAAGGGTTTGGATATATAATCCACTCCACCGCTTTCCAAAGCCCCCACCACCACCGCCTTGTCATCCGCTGCGGAAAGGAAAATCACCGGTATATCGCTCCACTCGGGATTTGCCTTAAGCCTCCTGCAAACCTCCAAACCATCGATATCCGGCAACACCACATCGAGCAGAATCAAATCCGGGACTCTTCCCGCCAGCCTTTCAAACACCTGCAAGCCCGTGGCCGCAGGCATCAGATCATACCCCTGCGGCCCGAGAATTCCGGCCAGCACCCGCAGATTTTCCTCATGATCATCCACCATGAGTATAATACTTTTAGTTCGTGAATGAACAGACATTGGAAATAACGATTAACTGAAACCCACTCCCTACCCATGCTTTTTTTCTTGGGAAAGCATATCTCATTTTACAACCAACCCCCCCACCAGCTCCGGGAATCGGTCAATCACCGTTTCCATCCGACCAAAGGAATAACTCTCCGCCGCTTCCTTCAGCTTTGCGGCATAAATTCCCAGCGCTCCGCATGCCTCGGCGTTGGCGAGCCTCTCCAGCAGCTCGGCGAAATCCAACACTTCCGAAACGACCATCCGCGCTTTCACTCCTTCCCACTCCTCAGTCACCAGACTCGCCAATCCCTGCTTCAAATCCTCGCTTACTTCAATACCGGCCCCTGCTTCCGGCTTCGTGCCCTGATCTCCAACGCCTGCTGGCTTGAGGAACATCGCCAGGGTATCAAACAGGTCTTTTCTCAAAAAAGGTTTCTTCAAGGCTGAATCAAAGTAACCAAACCCCACCAGGTGTTCGCTTTCAACCGGCAGACTTCCTGCCGTTACCGCAACTATCGGGAGTAAGCGGAATTCTTCCCTGGATTTGATTTCACGCGCGGCGGTGGGTCCATCCATCACCGGCATGCGCAAATCCATCAACACGACATCCGGCGTCCGTTCATCGAGAAAAGATAATGCCTCCGCCCCGTTCATCACTGTCACGATTTCATGATGACTGTGCCGGAATATTTCCTTAATCAGTTCAAGATTAGTGATATTGTCATCCACCGCCAGAATCACGGACTTTTCAATTTGATCGAAGTCCACTTGGTCGGCATGCACGACCGCTTCGCTCGCCAATCTCGCACTTACCACCCGGTTTGGTAGCTCCAAAACGAAGACCGTTCCTTCGCCAAGCTTCGTTTTCACAGTGACTTTTCCATCCATCAGCTCTACGAAACGTTTTACGATACTTAGGCCCAGCCCGGTGCCTTGCGTGTGATTATCCTTGCTGCCGGAACTTTGGAAAAACGCCTCGTAAATATGCTCCAGCTCCTCCTCCGGCATCCCTTTTCCCGTGTCTCTCACTTCAATCCGCACCCGCATCTTGCCAGCGTCTTTCTCTTCAGGATGACACGTAGCAATAACCTCCACCGTGCCCTTTTCGGTAAACTTAACCGCATTCCCGATCAGATTGATCATCACTTGCCGCAATCTCGCCGCGTCCAGGATGAGTGATTCCGGGAAATTATCATCCCATCTGACGACCAGTTTTACCCCTTTCGCCATGCACACCTCACGGAACAAACGCTCCATGAATCCCAGCAACTCTTTCATACTCGCCGGCGCCTCGGTAATTTCCATCCGTCCCGCTTCCAGTTTTGACAGGTCAAGGATGTCATTGATCAAAACCACCAAGGCGCGTCCGCCTTCAAGAATCGACTTCACATAACGCTTCGCCAAATCCCCCATCTCCTGCTGCTGCGCCAATTGTCCGAATCCAATGATGGAATTCAAAGGGGTTCTGATTTCATGACTCATCATGGCGAGAAAGACATCCTTTTGTCGCTTCGCTTCCTTGGCCCGCACCATGCTCAGTGCGTATCGCTCGGATCTCTTCATTTCCCTCAATACCCGACGCAGTAAAATCAATGAAATCCCGCCGATTCCCAAGGCCAGCAAGCCCATCGCCATTGAAGTTGCCAGTCCTGCCTGGAAATCTTTCTGGGTTGCAACCGCACGTTTGCGGATGGTTGTGTCGATTTCGTCCATCCGCGCCCTGAAGCTGGATCTAACCGCAGACATCGCCGTCCAGTTGGTTCCCTTGATGAACTTCTCCTGTGCGGCTTCAGCGCCTTGATCCTGCATCATCATGATCGACTCGATCGCAAGTCTGATCAGCTCTTCCGCCGCATTACGCTCATCCCGGAGTTCCTCCATATTATTTCCATCGAGCTGCTCAAGTTCGACAAGCAGATGCCATTCATCCGCAAACCGCTTCCTCGCTTCATCATAGACCCCCAAATGATAGTCATTTTTGCTGACCATGTATCCACGGTGTCCCAACTCTATATCCTGCAAAGTCGACAGCACTCTCGAAAGCTGCAGCAAACGATCCAAAGCCAACTGCTGCTGGGCCGAACTCTTCTGCAAGCGCATCCAGGTAAAACCATTCAGCACCAAACACCCCGTGATTAGGACCGCCGTACATGCCAAGGTTAGCATCAGCCGTTTAACGTCCGCTTTTCTAGTCGAACTCTTACTCATTTTGTAAGCTCATGCATTTCCCCGTTTCCTAACACCAACCCATTGCACATTGCAAATCAAACTGACGCAATGCCCGACCTGAAAATGAAAATCATGAGCTTATCTTACTAATTTTCAATAATATAGACGCCTTAAGATCGACTGGCACATGGTCAGCTATTGGTAAACTACTCATTATATAGAGCCATGATCACAGAGTCTTCCACGAAACCATCTTCGTTTTCACTCCGCAATCTTTTGCAGGAACAGACACGCGACCTCTACGATGCGGAAAATTCTTACTGCGACTTTTTGGGTAAGATGATGCAAACCACAACCAATGCGGAGCTGGCGGAGGAGCTGGCATCCATCGCCACGGATTCCAGATCAAACATCGCGGATCTTGAAGACATCTGCAACTTTCTCGAGGTTCCTTCCGAAGGCATCAAGTGTCATGCCATGGCCGGACTCTTGCGCGAGGCGAAAGAAATCACCGATGTTTACGAATGCAGTTCGGTCAAGGATGCCGCCCTGATCGCCAATGCACAGCGTATCGCCCATTATGAAATTGCAGGCTTCGGTACTGCCAAGGCCTTCGCCGTCCAGCTCAAACTGCCCAAAGTAGAAGCCCTTTTTTCAGATCTTTTGGTGCGCGCCAGCAAGGCGGATAAAGCCCTTACGAAAATCGCCGTGGGATCCTGGCTGACCTCCGGCATCAATAACCTCGCCGCTGCAGGCAACTGATTTCCATATCAACTAACTTGAAACACATATGAATAAATTACAAATCCAAGGAGGATGGGAACAAGGTAAGTCTCGTCTCAAACAAGCTTACGCGAATCTTACTGATAACGACCTCCTATACGAGGAAGGTAAAGACCAGGAACTTGTCGGCAAATTAAAATCCAAATTAGGAAAATCCGAAGAGGAAATCAGGAAAATTATCGAGGGCTAGACTTAACCAACAATTATAGAAAGGACAAAACAATGTTACATTACGCACTAATTTTTATTGTCGTCGCAATCATCGCGGCGATTCTCGGATTCTCTGGAATCGCAGGTACCGCAGCATGGATCGCTCAAATCCTATTCGTGGTATTTTTGATTCTTGCTGCAATTTCGTTTTTCTCAGGAAGAAAAGCATAGCCGCAGTTTAGGGTCTTAAATAATATATATACATATCTCGAAATCCGGGAATAGTAGTGAAAGCTCGTGACCGCTGACCCGTCACTTGCTTTTTTCCTTCTCCTGCGGATTAACTTTCGAGCCTTGTTTCCCAACTTCGCCACGCGCATCTTCTTAGGCAGATGCGCGCGACGGCTTTCAGATGGGTTCAACTTGGTGAGCCTTTTGACTCAAGATGCCAATCCGAGGCAGGCGGTTTCCCGCAAATCCTTAAACACCTCATCCGCCAGCGCGGAATTGCCGCAGAACAGACCGAGACATTCCTTCATCCAAAATTGAGAAATCTCACTGATCCTTTCCTCATCCCAGGAATGAATCGCGCGGTTTCCCGCATATTGGAAGCTGTCGACCAGGATCACGAAATCTGCATCTACGGCGACTATGATGTGGATGGCATCTCCTCCATCACAATCATGACAAGAATTCTCCAGGCATATGGCTTGGAGCCCCGTCAATTCATCCCCCGCCGGGGAGCCGAAGGTTATGGTCTCAGCTTTTCCGCCTTGAAGCGGTGCATGTCCGAAGGGGTTAAACCAAGTCTCCTTATCGCAGTCGATTGTGGAACCACATCCACCTTGGAAGTGGCGCACCTTCGATCCTTGGCCATCGACGTCGTAATCGTCGATCACCATGAGCCTGATTGTGATTCGCTTCCTGACTGCTCAGCCCTCGTCAATCCGAAGTGCGGCAGCGAGCTCACATATCTATGCGCCGCCGGGGTCACTTTCAAGCTGGGCCACGCGCTCCTCAAAACCAGACACGCCCCGCTTGACCTGAAGGAACTGTTGGATCTTGTCGCCGTTGCCACGATTGCCGATATTGTCCCTCTAATCGGTGAAAACCGAGTGCTTGTCCGCCACGGCCTGAAGCACCTTTCCTCTACGCTTAATCCGGGACTGCGCGCCCTTCAGGAAGTCACCGGCATGAACGGCAGCTCGACTTCCATGGACGTTGGCTTCCGCATCGGCCCGCGCATCAATGCCGCAGGGCGCATGGACTTTCCCGAAGACGCCCTCGCCACGCTAAACACCGGCTGCCATCACACTGCCGCCGAACTTGCGAAAAAACTCGACGGCTACAACAGTCAGCGCCAAGCCCACGAAACCCTTATCCGCAAAGAAGCCAACGCCCAGCTTCTCGAAAGCTTCAGCCCGGAAAACGATCCTGTCATCGTCATCGGCTCGCGCAATTGGCATCACGGAGTTGTCGGCATCGTTGCTTCCCGACTGATGCGGCAGTATCACAAGCCCACCTTCGTCATCGCCATTGACGAAAACGGAATTGGAAAGGGCTCGGGACGGAGTATAGACGGGGTTTCCCTCGTTGGAGCAATCCGCGCCTGCAACGGGCTGATCATTTCCGGCGGCGGCCATGCCATGGCTGCGGGACTTTCCATTCGTGAGGAGTCGATGCAATCCTTCCGTGAAAAATTTTCGGAATACGTCCTTCAAAACAGCAGTGCCGAGCAACGCTTGCCAAAACTGACCTACGATGTGGAAATCACCTTTTCACAACTCTCACTCGACTTTCTCGCCAGCTACGAACTTCTCCAGCCTTTCGGAAACTCCAATCCGCAGCCGGTCTTCGTTGCCCGCGGAATCGCACTCAGCCGCCCCCCATTCCATATGAAAAACAAACACCTCCGCCTGAAACTCCGCCAAGGATACCACGAGCAGGATGCGGTCTTTTTCGGTGGTGGGGAAAACGAACTGCCCGATCCTCCCTGGGACATTGCCTTTAACATCGACCGCAACAGCTACCGCGGTAAAACCACCCTTCAGATCATCATTCAGGACATAATCGCCACAGCCAATTGACGAATCAGCTGTACGATTTGCTCATCCACTTTCCAAAAAATATGCAATCCATGACCGGCTTTGGCCGAGGCACCCACACCACTCCCGCCTGGCTCGCCAACGTCGAGGCTGCCGCAGTCAATCGGAAGCAACTCGAAATCGTAACCAACCTGCCGCGCTCTTTACAAACTCTCGAAGTCAGGCTCCGTCAGGCAACCCTTCCGCACATTTCCCGCGGACGTATCCAGATTTCCGTCAGTATGGAAAGACCCGAAGGTGTCGCCTCCGGTGAAATCCGTATCGACTCCTCGCTAGCAAAATCCTTCGAATCCGCTTTTGCAGACCTTTCCCTCATCCTCGGACGTGCTTTGCTTCCGAGTCCCTCCGACTTCATCCGCCAGCCTGGAATTATTACGGCTGCCGAATCCGCAGAGACAGACCCAGAGCTGGCCTGGGATGCCATCGCTCCAGCTCTGGAGCAAGCCATCGCCAATCTTAATAGCATGCGCGCTTCCGAAGGCCGTCACCTTCAGGCGGATTTCCTCACCCGCCTGGGCCAACTCACGGCCTTCACCCAGATCATCGCCGACCACGCCCCCAGCCGCCCGGAACGACAACGCGATCTTCTTTTCAAGCGTCTTTCCGATCTGAATATTCCTATGGAAATGGATGACGACCGTCTCATTCGTGAACTCGCCCTCTTCGCCGACCGTTGTGACATCTCCGAGGAAATCACCCGACTGCAATCCCACTTTGCAAAGTTTCACGAATACATCCATTCGTCCGAATCCGCCGGCAGATCCCTTGATTTTCTCTGTCAGGAACTTTTCCGTGAATTCAACACCATTGGCTCCAAAGCCAACGACGCGCTTATTGCCCAGACGGTCGTCCAGGCAAAAACAGAACTGGAAAAACTCAGGGAACAAATCCAGAATATCGAGTGACCGATGCCGCTACTTAACGATGCCTCTGACTCGGATCTGCCACGTGAGAAAATCTATAAATTCGGCGCGCAGGCTCTGAGCAATGCCGAGCTCATGGCGATTTTTCTGACCTCCGGCATCGTCGGGAGAAACGTTATTCAGGTCGCCGGCGATCTTCTCGAGAAATACGGCAGCCTCAATCAACTCGGCAAACTCCCCGTTTCCGAATACATGAATAACAAAGGCATCGGCCTGGCCAAAGCTTGCAAGCTCGCCGCCGCCTTTGAGCTTGGAAGCCGTCTATCCCGGGAGGAAATCCACTCGCAGCCGCTCGATTCTCCGGAACTTATTTACAACGCATTTTCCCACCAGATGGGCAATCTTCCTAACGAAAACGCCGTCGTCGTCACTGTTAACTCACGCCTCGAACACACCAGCACCACGACCGTTTCCATTGGCACCGTCAACGAAACCACCGCACATCCCCGTGAAATCATGCGCCCGGTCATCACCCGCAGCGCATTTGCATTTATCATGATTCACAACCACCCCTCAGGCGACCCTTCTCCCAGCCGGGCGGATTACGTCATCACGGAAAAACTCGTTCAAGCCGCTGAAATCATGCAGATCAGGTTTTTAGACCATCTCATTATCGGGCGTCCTTCGGCCGGGCGCGCTCCTTACTTCTCCTTCCGATCCGCTGGAACCATTCCTTAAACAACAAACATCAAGGTGTTCCGATTCCATCTAATCCGCAACCTCAAGTCCGCCGTATGGCTGGTCGCGGTTGCACTCATACCCATCGCATTGGGAACACTCTATTGGGCAAACAAAACAGGACTGCCTGATAACTTGAGGAAGGCCATCGAGCAGGAAATTTCCAAACACGGCGCCCATGTTGAAATCGCTTCCCTTACCTACATCCCGTTCAGAGGCTTTGTCGCGGAGTATGTCCGCGTGTTCGCGGAAGCCGAAAAAACTCACGAAATTTCGAGACTTGAACGCGTCCAACTTGTCCTCGACAACGCCAAACTTGCCAGCGGCCAATTCCGCTTGAAAAAAATCCAGCTTAAAAACGCCCTTCTGTCCCTCCCTGTCGATCCCAAAAACCCCTCAGGCGAATCGCTCCGTTTTTCCGGGATCTACGGGACGATTTTTATGCCTGGGGATCGGCTTATCGAAATCCGGGACGCCCGGGCTCAAGTCGGCGGGATCAATGTGTTTCTCAATGCCAAATTGCTTGGAATTGATCGTCGCTCAAAGAAGAAACCCGATCAAAACGAAGGACGCCGCCGTGAAATGATCGCGAACATCCTCAACGAACTTGAACACTGGAATTTCGATTCTCCATCTCCCCCGACCCTACATATCGCAGTTGAAGGAGATCTTACTGATCGCGAGACATTTAAAATGGACTTTCACGTCGAGGCTCCTTCTGTCGAAAAAAATCAATATCGCCTCGATCAATTCAAGGCCCGTGGCTCACTTAAAGGAAATCTTCTGACCTTCGACAGCTTCAGCGCGGAAGACTCGCTCGGCAGTCTCAGTGGTCATGCCGATTACCAACTGGAAAGCCGTGACGGACGCTTTGACATTTCTTCTGATATCGATGTCCGTAGCTTGCTCAAATCCTGGCTCTCCGCTCCGCTGAATCTCGCCCTCCTCACCGGCGGTCGCCAGAAAATCCAATCGGCGGGAGATTTCAATCTAAGTGACCTGGCGTCTCCCATTGTCCATCTGACAGGCCATGCCATGTGCGAGTCCGTCAAGTTCCGTGGCGTTTCCTTCGACACTTTGGAAACCTGGTTCTCATGGCAAAATGGAAACCTTTTTCTCCGTGATCTTGTCCTCTCAAGACCTGACGGCACGGCGAAAGGCAAGGCCCTTGTCGAGGGGAATATTGTCAGAATCGCCCTGCACTCCACTTTGCCAGCACCGCTCTACAAACCTTTCTTTACAGGCCAGCCTCTCGAAAAAATCATTGGCGATTTCAGCGAAAACAAAAAGCCATCCACCGATGTCCACCTCGTCGGATCATTCAATTTAAAGGACCGTTTCGATTGGTTTTATAATGGTCATGGGACTGTAAAGAATCTCTCCTACAAAGGCGTCCCGGTTAATTCCGCCCAATGTTCTTTCACACTCAGCCACCATGAACTCGACTTTTACGACGGCAGCGTCACTTTCAATTATCGCGATTACCGCCTGCGCAACGCCTTTGGCGGCCCCTCCGCAGGCACGGCAAAAGTTGCCAGGATCCGATACGATGCAGCCTTGAAGGCAGTCCAGGTCGAGGCGGTTTCCGGAGACATCTGGGCAGCACCGCTGATCAGGTTTTTCGCCCCGAAAATTGCGGATGATCTGGAGAAATACCGCTTCCACCGGCCGCCAGCGATGGAGGGTTCCGGCCTTGTCGATGTCACTCCCAAAGGAAGAACCAACCTCAGGGTCAAATTCAGCACCACAGACAACGCCGATTACGAATTCCTTGGAAAAAATCTGACTTTATCGCAGCCCGAAGCCATCGTCGCAATCAAAGGGGACGAAGTGAAAATTTCCGAGCTTTCCTTCCAAGCATTCGGCGGGCCCGTAGTTGGAGAATTGATTCACAAAGGCAAATCCGGACTTTCCGGAGAGTTGAGTTGGTCCAGGCTTTCCATGTCAGCCCTTTCCGAAGCTTATGGGTTTAACATGAAAGGTTCCGGGAAAGTCACCGGCAGAATCGATTTTTCCATTATCGGAGGGGATATCTCGACCATGCAGGGAGATGGACTGGTCGCGCTTGAAAACGCCGAGCTTTTCTCCGTCCCGATATTCGGCCCTCTGTCTCCAGTCATGGCAAGTGTCCTGAACGACAAAAGAGCCGGCTTCCAGCGCGCGAAATACGCATTTCTCAACTTTAAAATACAAGACGGTATCCTACGAACACGCGACTTTCAAACGGCCACCAGTTCCCTCACGTTCACAGGCAACGGGGAAATCGATCTGACCCGGCAAATCATCGATCTAACCATTCGCGTCAACGCGCGTGGATTTTTGGGACTTATCACGCTTCCGCTTCGTCCTTTTTACGGGCTCTTCCAGTTTCGCGGCACCGGACCCCTGAAAAAAACCACTTGGGAAAATGTCCATTTCACCTCTCCCCCCGAAGCGGAAACCGATATCCTCCTCGCCGAACCGCCCAAAGCCCGCATCGTCGCCGAATGAATAGTCCTTACACAAACTACATAAGATATCCATTCCCGTCCCTCTCAACTCCAACCGTTGTTTCCGGCCCGTGTCCGGCTAGAACCCTGGTTTCATCAGGCAACACCAGAATCTCCCTGCGTATCCCCTCCAGCAGTAATTCGAGACTCCCGCCGGGCAAATCACACCTCCCCACTGATCCCGCAAACAAAGCATCTCCCGCAAAAACCACCTCAGTCTCCTGGATGTAAAATATCAGACTATCGGGCGAATGTCCGGGCACATGACACACCCGTGTGGCCTTCCCCCCAAACAAGCTTTGCTCCCCGATTCTCAACAGGTTATCCACCAGATATGGCTTCACCATCGGCACATGCGCCGCATAAGCTTCCAAGGTCAGCTCTTTGGAATACTGCGCCCAAGCGAACACTCTCACCCTGTTTTCCTGCAAGAGCCGGATATCCTCCACATGGTCGTAATGCTGATGAGTCAGATAAACCGCATCCACCCTAACTCCTTTTTCACGCACCCACGCGCAAATACCCTCTGGAGCATCAACCAGGAAATTGCCATCTCCGGTCTCTATCAAGTAGCCATTCGTCGCCACCATCCCGCCCGTAAAACAAGAAATCCGCATCCCTCTTCATCCGTTACCAAAATGAGACTTGCAACCCCATCTTCCTCATTCAGGGAAAGATAGCATTTAAAAATTAGCTGCGGCTATGCGCAAACTTTCCCCGGAACTGCTTGACCACTTACCCCCTGACGACCGGGGTGCGATTCGCTCCCGCCAGGATCTTCACCGGATCAATATCTTAATGGGAAATGAGCGCTGGATCATCGCAAATCTTCCGGAACATACCTCACACATAACCGAAATCGGATCGGGGGATGGCTATCTTCT
>JACMMB010000062.1 GCA_014379305.1 Akkermansiaceae bacterium | reverse complement strand
TCGAGGCGTGGCGGGTCTTGGCGGAGGCACTGTTGGCTCACGCCCGCACGCATCCGGTCGCCTCAATGTCGGAAACTCGGTATGGCACCAAATACCGAATCGAGGGACCGGTTTTTTGCCCCGACGGGCGCTCGCCGTCGATTCGGACTGTCTGGATCATCGACAGCGGAGCCCACGAACCAAGACTGGTCACAGCCCATCCCTTCTAGTAGATTGCCAGCATGATTAACGAACACGATCGAGTCGTTTTGACCGCACCTCGTGCCGAGGAGGGTCTTGAGCCTGGCGACATTGGAGCAGTCGTTCACATTTATCCGCGCCATGAGGCTTACGAGGTCGAGTTCGTCACTCTCACCGGAAAGACGGCTGCGGTTGTTACTGTGTCGGCCGAGCAGGTTCGGCCTGTCGCAATTACTGAGATTCCTCACGCGCGGGAGTTGGCGCATCACTGAAATCGACCAATGGCCTAACGTGGAAGTCGCATAATGGGTTTCCCGGCGATTTTCAGCGTGATTGTGGGTTGGCCCTATTGCGGTCTGGGATTGACCGGATTTTCGACGGGATTTAACCCTGTCGCGCGGGGCGGCGGAAGGGGCGCCCTCGGGGCGGATCGGGGGCGTTCGGGGGACGGATTTCGGGGCATTCCTCCCCTTTTCACGCGGCGTGGGGATGTAGGGGAGCATACGCGCCCTCGCGTGTCCCCGTTCGCGCCCTCGCGGACGGGAGGCGGACTTTTTGGTAAAGGGCTTTCAAACGGCGAACGGGTGTCCGAGGTATCGGCGGAACTTTCCGGCGAGGGCGCCAGAAAGAGCACGCGAGGGCGCGTGCGCTCCCCTGCCAGATTAAGGGTACCGGGGACAGGACTCGAACCTGCACAAGCGAGCTCACTTGATCCTAAGTCAAGCGCGTCTACCAATTCCGCCACCCCGGCAACGCGCTGAACTTGACGCTTTTTTCAAAAGGGGGCAAGTGCGGAGATTTCCTCAATCAAAGTGCAAGACGCTGTTTTATCAGGCTTGGGGATTCGCCCTTGCTTGAGAATTCGATGACATGGAAGCGGCTGCCGAGATGGGCGGGATGGGTGAGGCTTTGAAATCGGGCTATGGCTTTTGGGTCGGATAATTCGTTATTCAGCATCATGGGCCTGGCGAGATGGGTCAGGAAGCTGCCTTGGGTGGAAAAGCCGGTTGGATGGAAGTCAAGTTTTCGGGCGGCCATGGCAAGGTCGGTAAAATCGACATGGGCGGTGATGTCGGCTTCACCCGGGCGGAGCAATGGGTTTTCGCCGGCCTGATGATTTGAATAGGTGCGAAGGGTGCCGTTGCTACGGGAATCCTCGTAGTATTCCGGAGCGGCGAAGCCGTAATCGAAGAAGATCAGGGAACCTTCCAACAGACAGGATGAGACGGATTCGAGGAAGGCTCCGAAATTTGTCCTGACCTCGGTCTGGTAGCCATCTGGAAATTTTTCACCGAGCTTGGCGAGCCTCGCGGCAAGCGAACTGTCCGGGGCGATGGGAGATGGGGAAAAGAAGAGCCGATCACACGAATCCGCGTTCACATAGAGTTCCTGCCAGGCCTGATCCATACGTTTGACAAGATGAAAGGGCAGGGCGTCGAGGACTTCATTTGCGAAGGCGATTCCGGGAAGACTGGTTTGCTGGAGATCCGTGAGGGAAGCGGAGACGCGAAGCTTCGCAGGCAGATTCTTCAGTCTGTCCTGCTGTGCCGCACGCAAGCCGGGAAGCGGCTCCAGAATTGCGTATTCAAGTGATTGCCATGCCGGCGGGGAGACTGCGTGAAGGGCAGTGATGATATCCTCGGCAAGCCTGCCATCATTGGCACCGATTTCGAGGATGCGCCACCGGCGGGGCCGGTGATTGTTTTCCCACCAGTTCAGGAAATGCCGGGCAAGCAGCTGGCCGAACAGAGGCCCAACGCTCACACTGGTATAAAAATCCCCGTTGCGGCCGATCCGTTGGGAAGAACCCGCATAATAGCCGGAAATAGGATCGTAGAGCGCGATTTCCAAATATTCAGGAAAAGACAGCGGCCCTTGAAGCGCTATTTTGCACAGGATCTTCTCAATCAAGGTAGGGGTTGCCGAGTCCGGAGGATTCGGATAATTCTCAGGACATGAGCAATCGTTTGACTGCGCTTGCGGAGTGATATCAGGCATGGCGGACAATAACAAAAACACCCGGAGAAAGAGCGGCCAACGGCCTTTCTACAAGCGCAAAACCTTTTGGGCGGTGAGCGTGATGATCCTGCTGATCAGCTGCGGCATGGCATTTCTCTTCGCCGAGCAATACACCCGTGAATACCGGGAGCGGGCGATAGGCTATGATCTTGAAAAGATCAACGAACTGGAAATCCCTAGTATTATATTTGATCGAAGCGGAAAAGAGATCGGCAGGATCTTCGTGCAAAACAGGAGCGTCATGGAGATCGAGGATGTTCCGGAACTTTTCATCGATGCCTTGAGAGCCGGCGAGGATTCGCGTTTTCTAACCCATCACGGAGTTGATTATATCGGGATTATAAGGGCGCTTAAACTGAACTATCAAGCCGGAGGAACCACCCAGGGAGCGAGCACGATCACGCAGCAATTGGCGAGAAACGCTTATCCGCTGAAGCAGGATGCGGCGGTGAAAGGCGAGAGCGGCAAGCAACGGAAGCTGGTGGAGATATTTTTGGCGAAGCGGATAGAGAACCGCTATTCGAAGCAGCAGATCCTGGAATTTTATCTCAACCGGATTTATTTTGGCAGCGGGTATTACGGACTTCGCTCGGCAGCACTGGGTTATTTCGGCAAGGAGCCGAAGGATCTGAATTTACATCAGTGCGCCACGATTGTGGGCTTGATCAAAAATCCTACGAATAACTCGCCGCTGAATAATCCCGCTCAAAGCAGGATATCGCGCAACATGGTGCTTTCACGAATGGTGGACGAGGGGATGATTTCAAAATCGGAATCCGCCAAGGCGCAAACAAAGGAACTGAGAACGAACCCAAAGCCTTTGCAAAGGGGAACCTCCCACCTGTATGAGCGCATCGCGGATGCGGTGGCGAAATCGCTCGGAGAGGACGCGCTCTCGACGGGTGGATATTCGATTTATACCACCATTTCCTCGGAAGTTCAAAATGCCGCGGAGAAGGCCCTGGCCATGGCCTTGCAGCAGGCCGAAGAGAATCCCGGATACAAGCGGCAGAAATACGGGGAGTTTAAAAAGAACCGTTCCAAGGCAAGGCCGGAATACCTTCAGGGAGCGGTTTTCATGATCGATCACGGGACCGGAGAGGTGCTTGCGCATGTGGGGGGACGCGATTATTCAGAAGTGCCTTTTGATTTTATCGAGATGGGGAAACGTCCGCTAGGCACGGCGTTTTTTCCCTTTCTCTATGCGGCGGGACTTGCAGACAAACACACGCCTTCTTCAGTTGTGGAAGACGAACCGATGGATAACCGGGCGGTGATGATCGGAGGTCGGGAAGGCATTTTAGGTGAATGGGGAATGGAGCTTCCCTCGCCAACGTATCAGGGTCAGGTGACGCTGCGCAGCGCGTTGGAGAATTCGAAGATAGCCGCGACGGTGCGGTTGAGTTCGCAGATCGGAATTCAGAAAATCATTGATGCAGGCGTGGCGTTCGGATTTCCAATGAAGGATGCCGAACCCTTGCCACGGGTAAGTTTGGGCTGGGAATCCGCTTCCCTGAAACAGGCGGTCACCGCAATGGCCACATTCCCCCTGGGTGGAAGAAAAGGGCCGGCGAAATTTTCCTACATTGATCGTATCGAAAACGGCCAGGGGCGTGTGGTTTTCCGCAGACTGAGGAATTCGAACCCAACGGGAAGGCTCCTGAATGAAGGCGTGGCGTGGCAGATCCACAGCATGATGAAAGGCGGGATGGATGCGGGCAGCGCGCGCGGATTGGAACAAGCGATGATCGAGAAACCGTTTCCAGGAGCTGCAAAGGGCGGGACGACCCACGACTTCTCCGACACCTGGTTTCTTGGCTATAATGCCCGGATCACCTGTGGTGTCTGGACGGGATTTCTCCAGGGAAATGGTGAACCAATCTATCCGGGAGCTTTTAGCCGTGATCTTGCGATGCCTGTCTGGACTGCGGCCATGAATGCTGCCGCCCCTGGCTTTGGGGATGAGAACATCGCCATGCCGGACTCTGTTGTGGAAAAGGATATTTGCTCTGTATCCGGGCAGCTCGCAACCCAGTTTTGTCAGGAGTTGGTGGAGGATGTGGCGAGCGGCTCGGTCAAATCCCGGTCCACCAATATCCATGAATTCTTCCGTAAAGGGACTGAAAACCTGCCCTTTTGCACGCTGCATTCGGGGGCGCTTGGCGATGGGATCAATCCTGAATCCGCCTTGAACAATCTTGCCGCACTGGATGCCCTGGCCATTCGGCCTAAAGGACCGGTGCTGCTTGGCGAGGATCCGTATCATACCGAACTGCCCAGCTATCTCGCCAATACCGGCAAGGTCGGTTTGATCCGGCACAGTACCAACGTTCTGGACAGCCTTGATCTCGGTGACTTCGACGAAACCATTGACATACGCAAACCAACCAAGCTTGAAATCAATCCCGATTGAGCAGCTTATTTGAGCAATATCGGGGCGTATCCGGGATCCGGCTGGTAGTAAAACTCACCAAGTCTGCCGAATATTTTGAGATCCAGGGCGGCGCGTTGGGGAGTACTGAGGAAAGTAAGTTTTGGAGCGCTGTCGTCGGGGCGGGTATGTTTTGAGATGGCGGCCAATGTTTCAGGCGGTCCGACAATCCGCGCGTTTGCGGCCGCACGTCCATCGCTGATCAGGGTTGCGTTTCCAAGGATACTGAGCGACTCGCCAGTGAGCCTCGCGTCCACACACGAAAGTGCGCCGTTTTGAAAAATGACCAATGCCCGGCCTTGTTCAAATCGTCCTTCCTGATCGGTGTAACGGCTTGCTATATCCGATGATTGCGCGGCGAACCGGCCCTGCCAGCTGCCCGGTATTAGCAGCAGGCCTTTCAGTAATCCGCCTGCGGCAACCGAACCGAGTTTTGCGTGCAGAAGCTCACCGAAAGAAATTTCTTTGTCTTTCTGCGTCGGTATGGCGGAGCTGATCTGAAAAGGGATATTCGGCGTCAACGCGAACTGTGCCTCCATGACACAATCGAGGCCGAAAAATCCGCCGTCGAGGGCTCCGAATTTCAACACGGGTGTCTTCCACTCAATCGGAATTTTCATTTTACCCGCAAGCAGACTGCCAAAGGATTTGATGTTCCTAAGTGTTAAGCTGGATTCAGCGTTTTTTCCGCCTATCGGCAATTTTCCATCGAGCTTTGATATCTGATAGAGAGGTGATCTTGTAAGCGTGGAGACGATTTTGAGACGCGCATCGCTGATATCGATCCAAATAGTGGGCTGGGGATTTTCCGGCAGGGATTCGATTCTGGCAACAGGTGCTTCAGGCTGTGAAGGAGAGGCTTGTTGGGGTTTCGGTAGGGGGGCGGTATGGCCTCCTGATGGGGGTGGCGCAAGTTTTTCAGACTTGGGAGAAACCATAGCTAAATCCGGGGGTTTCACAGCCAACTCCGGGGGTTTCACAGCCAGGCTGGGATCGGGTTGTTTCGTAGGGATCTGAGAAAGCAGCTCAATAGGAATTGTCAAAGAGGGCTGCTGGATATTGATGTTTTTGATCAGTAGCTGTCGGCGGATCAAGGCCCGCCAGGTTGGCATCACCCTTATTTCCTTAACCGAAAGTAACGGGGATTTGATCGCCTCGCGCAGGGGTTCGGCCTGCCGGACTTGAAGGCCATAGAGCGTAACTCCGTTCCAAGGCGACCACGTGGCTCCCCGGACTGATGTTTCAAGGCTGATCCGCTGCTGGATCTTCCCCGCAATCCACTCCCTGCCCTTGGGACTGAGCAGATAGAGATTGGACAAGCCGTAGGCGAGAAGTGGGACTGTGATAGCGAGTGAAACCGCGACAAGGATAGCTTTTTTGATCCACTTCCTGGTCATCGTTCTCAGCGTTTTGGGGGCGCGCCCGGCAGCTTGAGATGGCCGGCTTTTCCAAGTGGAAAACGCATGACGAGGCTTTTGTCGAGAAGGCGGCTGCCCTCGGTGGAAATTTCCTGAACCCGATAAACGACAATTCCGAAGGCCTTGTCATCATATTTGCCGATGGCGAGATTTTCCTTGGTTTTTCCGAGCCCGGTCTCTTCCTCAAACCGCCATTCATATCCCGACCAGGCGCCGAGGATGCTGCTCGGGTCCGCTTTGATGTCTTCCAAGCGTTTGAGTTCTCCATTCGGGGAGCGGAAAATATCCTCCTTCGGTTGATAGCGGAGAGTCGAAATGGCTCCCGCCTCGCCGGAGGCGGTGAGAGTCCAGGTATTTCCAGTCGTTTCCCTAAGCACCAGCATCACTTCGCTTGTGGCTTTGAATTCGCGCTTGGCCCAGAGCGCGAGGTAATCTTCATATTCCTCCGTGGTAAGGCCGAGCTTTTCATGAAATGGAAGTGGCGTTCCCGGTTTGGCAGTCTCGGAGAATTCTTTAAACCACTTCGGGTCCTTGCGTGCGGCGGCTTCGACTTTGGCGATATACTTGTCGATTCCCACCGGTGGAACGATCACCCCGATGCTCGCGCGAACCGGCGTTTCCTTTTCGAACAAACCGGCAAATATTTTTGGCATCTCGGCGGCAAGCTTGGCCGTGAGAATGAAGAGGACAAACAGAGTTTTCATGAATAGGGCAAGAGCCTTTAGAGATAGACCTGATTACTCAAGCCGCAATCTTTAATCCAAGGTTTAATCCAAGGGACGAATTTTTGAAGGCCGCAGGTGAAAAAGGGGTTGCTTATCGGCTGTGTTTCCCCCTAATTTCGCCGCCCGAAGGAATTCCCATAAGCGCGGTTAGCTCAGTGGTAGAGCACCTCCCTGACACGGAGGGGGTCACTGGTTCGAACCCAGTATCGCGCACCATTTGAACTTCCACGGATCCTTGGCATTCGTTTGATTTTTCACCTGCTCGACTGTTCCTTAGCGTGATGAACGCCCTGCTACCCGATCCAAAAGAACTGGCCGCCTTGCTTCGGCTTTTGGATGATGAAACGCCCGAGGTGCGATTCGTGGTCACGGAAAGACTTTCTGAATATGGCGGTGATCTGAGTGAGTTCCTGCCGGACGTGGACCGCACCCTGAGCGGCTCGGAAAAAGCCATTCTTACGGAAATTCTTCGTCCCGCCCGGCGCGAGACCCTGCGCAGCGAATGGCTGACTCC
>JACMMB010000061.1 GCA_014379305.1 Akkermansiaceae bacterium | reverse complement strand
CGCCCCGACACCCGACCTTCCTTGGTGCCGATCGCAACTGTATAGGTTTTGATGCCGAGCGTCTTGATATGTCCAGCCGCCTCAAGCGGGGAAATTTTGCCGGAGTTGCTCGCTCCATCCGTGATCAGGACGATGATCTTGCTTTTGGCGTCACGATTGTTGAGCCGGGTTGCCGCCGCAGACAATGCGGAGCCGATCGCCGTCCCTTGCTCCTGGACGGTTCCAAGATTGCGTTCGTCATTGAGTCGGAGATTGTCCAGCCCGCTTCGCAGCCAATCATGATCAAGCGTGATCGGGCTAACCGAAACAGGCCTTCCTGCGAAAGCAACCAGGCCAATGCGATCATCGGGTCGGCGTGAGATGAAATCATCAACCACCCGTTTGGCCGCGTCGATCCGCCGCATCGGCTGGCCGCCCATCTGGAAATCATCGATATCCATGGAGAGCGAAACATCAAAGGCGAGCATGATATCGATGCCACTGGCAATCCGGCTCTTGTATTCGTTTCTCCACACCGGCCTGGACATCCCGAAAATCGCCAGCACCAGCGAAGTGAACGCCAGCGGCAGTCCGAAATTCCAAGCAAGCCGGTTGACCTTTTTACCCAAGCTCATCAACACCCCGAGATTGGGAAATACGACAGCTCCCGTAGCTCCTCTGCCACGCCTGAGAAGCAATAGAATCAAACAGGGAATCAACAGCAACAGCCATCCCGGCTGCACGATCCTGAAATGCTCTATGAAATCCTGAATCATCCGTGGTGCATTTTCTCCAACAAGTTGAGACCTGACTGTTTCAATGCCGCCCCGGTCAGGTTCGCCACGTTATCGGGCGCATATTTCACGGCTGCCAATGTTCCGAAAAAATCCCCCACCTCTGCCCTTACCCCATCCGGCAGGTCTTTCAATCCTTCATGGCGTCCCACGAACTCCTCATGGGTTTCATATAAAGCCGGCTCGTTCATGCGCCTGGCAAGGTAGCGCCGGAGCACCAGCGATACAGACCCGGCAATTTCATGCATGCTCTCCGGCTCCATCGCATCAAGCGCAACCTTCGCGTCTCGATACGCCTCGTATCTCTCCTTTTCAGGATCGATGGCGACGCGATTTTTCCGTAAGAAAAGATACAGAAGAACAATTGCAACCAGCACCGATCCACCGGCGAAAAACCACCATGCTTCAGGCTCCCATTGCGGAACCAGGTCCATCGTATTGCTCTGCTCGATCAGCTCGAAATTATCATCCGTCTCCGCCATGATCCCTATTTCCGCCGTCTGCCACGGCGCTTCAGTAATTGATGCAAACCGGGTATCGTATCGCGATCGGTTGCCAGTGTCGCGGTATCGATACCATGCTTTTTGAATATCGAAGCAACGCCCTCCGCTTGTCTCGTCATCAATTTTTTATATGCCATCCGTAAATTGGCATTACCCGTATTCACCAGGGTTTCGAAGCCCGTTTCCGGATCGACAAGGACTACACGACCGGCCTTGGGCAGCTGTTCCTCAAGCGGATCATTCACCCGCAGCGCCACCAGCTCGTGCTTCCGTGCCAGCTTGCCCAAGGGCTTGTCGAGAACCTCCGCATGAAAATCCGAAATCATGAAGATCAGGGCTTTCCGCTTCAGCGACCGGGTCAAAAAATTACAGGCCGCCTCTATCGAAGTATCCCTTTTCACTGGCTTCGCCATCAACACCTCACGAATCATCCGCAACAAATGCCTCGTGCCCTTGGCTGCGGGAATGAATATCACCGGCTCACCGGCGAAAATCAGCAAGCCTACTTTGTCACCATTCTGAAGGGCGCTGAACCCTAGAATCGCCGCGATCTCCGCCGACAATTCCCGCTTGCTCAAATGGCTGCTGCCGAAATCCGCGGAACCTGAAACATCCACCGCCACGATCACCGAAAGCTCGCGCTCCTCGCGGAATCTCCGCACAAAAGGTTCGTTCATTCTCGCCGTTACATTCCAGTCGATGAAGCGCACCTCGTCGCCGTGCTGGTACTCGCGGAAATCATCGAAATCCAGCCCCTGCCCGCGAAACGAAGACAGGTATTCCCCGGAAAATGATTCCCTCACCAGCCGCCGCGCCTTGAGCTCGAGCTTCCTCACCCGCTCCATCATTTCCTCGATCTCCTTTTCCTCGGTCATCTTATCGCAAACCTCAGGGCACGACCACCTTGGCAAGAATCCGGCTGACGATGGCATCGGTAGTAACTCCTTCCGCCTCCGCCTCATAGGTCAGCAGAATCCGATGGCGCAATACATCCAGAGCCATGTCCTTCACATCCTGAGGAGTCACGAATGCACGCCCTTGCATGAAAGCCCGGGCCCGGGCCGTGAGTGCCAGATTGATCGTTCCGCGCGGTGACGCACCGGCCCTCACCCAGTTTTTCAAAGGGGCATCCACTTTGACCGGGAAACGCGTGCAATAGACCAGCTCGACGATGTATTTCCGGATTGCGGGATCGATATAGACTTCGTTCACCAGATCGCGCGAGGCGCCTACCTGCTCCGGGGTCGCCACTTTCTGGGTTTCATAAACCGGAGCCGATGTCGCCATGCGGTTGAGAATTTCCAGCTCATCATCCTTGCCCGGATATCCCACATTCACCTTCAGTA
The DNA here is from genome assembly GCA_014379305.1 of Akkermansiaceae bacterium. Classification (GTDB taxonomy): domain Bacteria; phylum Verrucomicrobiota; class Verrucomicrobiia; order Verrucomicrobiales; family Akkermansiaceae; genus Luteolibacter. Next base: position 4,048 of record JACMMB010000061.1, on the reverse strand, counting down.
AAAAACGGTCGAGTTGCGCCTCTGGCAGTTGATAGGTTCCCTCCTGATCGATCGGGTTCTGCGTCGCCAAAACAAGAAACGGCTTCGGCAGCGGATAGGAACGGTCTCCCAAAGTCACCTGCTTCTCCTGCATCGCTTCGAGCAATGCGGACTGCACTTTCGCAGGTGCCCGGTTGATCTCGTCAGCAAGAATCAGATTATTGAAAATCGGTCCCAGTTTTGGCTCGAATCGCCCGTCCTGCGGATGGTAGATCATCGTTCCCACAAGATCCGCCGGCAACAGATCCGGCGTGAACTGGAATCGGGCGAACGAAGCCGAGAGCGAACCTGAAAGTGCCTTGACCGCCAGAGTCTTGGCAAGTCCCGGCACCCCCTCCAGCAGAATATGTCCATTACATAACAATCCCACCAACAGCCGGTCCACCAGACTCTCCTGCCCTACCAGAACCTTCGCCATTTCCTCTTTGACCGCCCCGATCCACTCGCTGCTTGCTACGATTTGTTCCTGCAATTCTTCCGTTGTCATAGTTAACTCGCCACAGCTTGCCATCCCGACCGTCTTCTGCAACTGGCAATCCCCGGCTTGAGGAAATTGCCGGGAAAGCCGACTGAACGCTTCATGTTCTCCTCACACGGGCTTCCATTGCTGTTGCCTCGCCACAATACGGACAACGGAAATGATCCTTGAAGAGAATATTATTCGCTACTTTCAGACGATGGCTTCCGAAGAGCTTTTGGGCGGTCCGGTGCCGTGAACAGCCACGGTTCTGTAGCGGCGGCACCATGCAAAGAGGACATCTCAAACGACCGCCAAGTACCAAATTCACGGCCATGCAACCCAGCCCGAGTATTAGAATTCCCCCGGCCCACATCAGAGGTTTTGTTTCATGAAAAAACATTCCATACCCGGTCAGCCCGATCACCGTTGGCGCGCTGAACAGCATCAGTATAATCGTCAGGGATACGATCCTGAATCGCTTGACTATGATTTCTGATGGCAACCTATGCATGTTAATCCTTATCTCGCGAATTATGGCTGGACACCATTTGCGAATATTAACCTAATGATATTAAAAAACATCTAAAAAAATCATCCATCCAGTAATTTCGCCCGGATCGTATTGCCTCAATTGAAGGAAATCAGACTCTCACGCGCCTTTTTTCGAATTCTTTGATTTACGAATCCGCGGGAAAACTCATCAGTTCAATATCTACAATGGATCATTGCCTAGCATCATAAATAACCCGGGTTCCGGCGCTGTTTCCAGAGCGTTTTCCATAGGGCTGGCCAGAACCGAATCGATCCTGGTCAAAAGATCGAACCCCGGATCTTCCTCACGATCCAATATCCGCTGGATTTTCAATCTCCACCCGTGCTGATCCATGCATCCTTCCTGAGACATAATAAAAGCCAGCTCCGAGAGCCTGCCACTCACGGATAATTCGCGACGCATCCGTTTTACCCAAGCTTCAAGATAGGGTTTTGTTTCTCTTTCTGGAGCCATCAGCCTTGTTTAAAGTGTGCTCGTTCTAGGTCAATAATGCAGCAATGGAAAAAGTCACCTTGACTCCGGGTTGCCGATCTTCGAAGGTTGTGTAGTGATATTGTAATAACCGAAATGAAAACCCGTTTCCCGCTGGAAAAAAATATTGTTTGCCATTCAAACCGTGGTTTCGCCTTGGTGGTCACGCTTGTTTTAATGGTTCTGCTGTCAATTCTTGCGCTCGGCTTGTTGTCCTTGGGTACGATTGAAATCCGCAGTTCATCGCGTGCCGCCGCCATGCAGCAGGCGCGAGCAAATGCCCGGCTCGCCTTGATGGTTGCAATCGGACAACTCCAGAACGAGATGGGCCCCGATCAACGGATTTCCGCTCCAGGCGGTCAAAAAATTGCTGATGGCAGCCCCTCCGCCAGAAAACACTGGACCGGGGTTTATGACTCGTGGCCGAGCACGCAGGTGACGCGCCCCGAACCGGTTTTCCGCCGCTGGTTGATTTCAGGGAACGAAGACTTGGTTACACAGGAAGCAACCGTTACCCAAACTGGCAACCTTGCTGATCGGACAATCAAGTTGGTATCAGCGGATTCGGGAAATGATGCCGTGGAAGCAGGCCTGATACCCATCGAAAATGGCGGCTATGCCTGGTGGGTTTCCGATGAAAACACGAAAGCCAAACTCGGCAATCAGGTGATCGCTCCTCTAAATGGACAAGAGGCGCTTGCCCGGATGCAGTCCGCTCCCCGCGCCGCCCACGAGTTGATCATTGGCGGCAACGTGCCGCGCGGTTCACCGGACATGGCGAAACTCATTTCAACCAAAATGGTTGATCTCCCTCTTTTCAAAACCCCGGCATTAGCCCCGGAGATCCCATTTTTCCACAATGCCTCGCTTTCCGCCACCGGCCTGCTTACCAATGTCCGCTCTGGGGGTATGAAAAAGGACCTCAGCTTTCTCTTGGAAAAACCATATCCACCACCCTCGCCTCCGGATCTTCTTCATGAGTCCTTGTATAAGGTTGGCGGCACCCCGGGGATTAACTTTTTCGAATTATGGCGTGATTATAATGTTTGGGGAGAACTGAAATATGGAAATATTCCAGCACACGCCGATGGGAAACAGATGACTCCGGGTATTCCATATCTTGAAACGCTTCAAATCCCAAAGGATGCTTGGGAAGATCCCTTCATCAATCACAAGGCGCTTACCAAAATCCAAGCCACAGTGGTTCATTCGCTATATGTTGAAACAATAACAAACCCGGACAGCACCAAACTTTACCGCCTCTTTCTTGTTGTCGATCCGATCTACCACGTTTGGAATCCCTACAATGTCGCCATGAGGGTCCCCGAAGACACTTTTGTCAGCTTCAAATCATGGGCAATTCCTTATAATCTCAAGCTGGATTTTATAAGCCCGACGATTGGAAAAAAGACCGTTAATAAAACGATCCAGGATATTATCGGCGCTGATAATTTTTATACCGGAGAAATCGGTAAAAAGACTGTGCAAAGACTGATTCTACGACCTGGAGAAGTGCAGATTATCTCCCAAGGATTTAATAAACCCGTAAGTGAGGGGCTCAAAGGTAACAGATATGTCGACGCGCTACTGGGCTGGGACTTTGGCTCGGGCTTCAAATTTGAAATACAAAGTGATGATCCTGCCAAGGGATGGAAAGGCGATTACAAGATCACTTGGTCCATGAGTCCAGACAACCAAGCGACTTACCATAGCGAGTATGGAGTATTTCTGGACGGATATACTCTTGGTGAGGCAGATAGAAAAGCTGGGGAACCTTCCTGGCATATTGGAAGTATGGGTATCGATTTTTATGGAACCAGGCCGTCTGGACGAGCGCGGCTCAAGGCCAATAATTTCCCGCAAATCTTTCCCACTCTCCAGCATCAAAGTCTACCAGCAAAGACGATTGAGGAACTTTCTCGCAGAACCGGTGGGAAACCGCCGGACAAATGGCCTCTATGTGCCTTCACTTTTGGAATGCGCACGGCTTTGGATCCCATGAATCAGGGAAAACCCTTGATTCAGCAAGGTTCTCGTTTCCTGGGACGCACCTTGCTTCATCATAATCCGCGAACTCCTTCTTACAATTTTCCTACCCTCGATCCGGATTTAGTCCGCGCCATGCCTTTGCAAGTCGGCATGCATCGGCTGGACAGTCTCTCCTCCCTGGTCATGGATTGTGATGCAACCGGACTTGGGTATTACGGGAATGAGTATGGCTCCAATACCGGAGTATCATACCTTGTTCAGTATTCAGTCCCGACCAAGCCGATCCATTCCCTTGGCGCATTACAGCACTCTATCGGCGATGGCTCCCCTAAAGGAATGAGTGGTGAAATAGCGCGTTATCTCATGCCTTCGATCTCCCACCCGATTTCGAACTCATTCGCGCCCTCGATCATGAATCCGGGACAAACTGAAACGAAACTAGGTAGCGACCAAGAAAATGCCGCGGACCATTCCTATCTGGCCAACCGCGCCCTTTGGGACGATTATTTTTTCTCCTCAATTTCTCCAGAAACTAT
>JACMMB010000060.1 GCA_014379305.1 Akkermansiaceae bacterium | reverse complement strand
TCGTCGCGCAGGGGGTTTACGTGGTCCTGTTTTTGAAGGAGCTGTGGCACCTGATCTCGGAGGCAACGCGATTGACGGAGCAACAGATGATGCTGATCGTGCTGGGCCTGATCGATGTGGTGATGATCTCGAACCTGCTGATGATGGTGATCGTGGGCGGTTATGAAACCTTTGTTTCGCGGTTGCGCCTGCATAATCATCCGGATCAGCCCGAGTGGCTGAGCCATGTGAATGCCTCAGTGCTTAAAGTGAAACTGGCGATGGCGATCATCGGCATCAGCTCGGTGCATTTGTTGAAAACATTCATTGCGGCGGGCAGTCTGGGATTGCCGCAAACCGGTGCCCATTCGCTGGGGACGGCCACGCCGGTGACGGCGGAAGGAGTGATGTGGCAAACCATCATTCACGGCGTGTTCATCCTTTCGGCCTTGGGCATCGCTTATACGGATCGGGTCATGCTGGGATCGCCCCTGACGAAGCCCGTGAAGCATTAGGCCAATTGCTCTAAACGGGCTTCCAGCCGTTTTCGGTACGGCCGAAGGTTTTGGTGGTTTGAGGAAGGAATTTGTCGGACTGCCATCGCCAGAGTTCCAATTCGATTTCATCGGGGAGCAGGGAAATCAGATGAAAGCCGTTGGGTTCACCTTTCAGGCGTGTCGAGCAGATGGATGGGGCTTGGGAAACGACCGTGCAGCGCGCGGGTTTTGACTCGTTGCTCACGCTTTCGGGAAACAGGCAGATCTTCGATTGATGGAGATGTCCCGCGAGGAGCAGATCGATCCTGGCGTGTGCGAAGAGGGCTTGGACCAGCGGCATCGGCGAAACCAAGGCCTTGGCCCTTTCTCCAGCGCCGATGACCGGGTGGTGCATGCCGAATACCCGCAACTGGTCTTCCGGCAGATCGGAGAAAAAGGTATTGATCGCGTGGAGCTGGACCGGGTTCAGGAAGCCGCGCGACCAATCGAGGTGCAGCCCGAAGGGTGTGGAGGAGTTCGCCGTGGAGAGTGAGCCGATATCGCCGAGCTTCGCGGACGGTTCCTCGACCTCCGAGATGAATTTCCTGAAGCGGCGGAATGGGGAAAAGAAGCGGTCATTGATCTGGTTGAGGCCGGGCACATCGTGATTTCCGGGAAAGGCAAGCCGGGGTTCGGGAAGTTTTTCCAGCCATTGCTTTGCGAGGACAAACTCGGAGCGGCGGCCGCGCATTGAGAAATCCCCCGAGACGACGGTGAGATCGGGCTCAAGTTTATTGGCAAGTTCCGCCGCCTCCCGGGCGATGCGCGGATCGTAGGCGCCGAAGTGTGGATCGGAATAATGAAGCAGACGGAAGGGCACTAGTTCGCAGGCTTGCGGGGGCGGAGGACTTTCAAGGCACGGGGCAGGATTTTCAGATGGCAAGGCATTTTCATGTTCACGATCTCGCCATCGATCATTGCGGGGATGGTCTTGCGCCTGCCGACGCCGATGGTGATTTCGCTGCTTTCCAGCCGGGTCATTTCCTCGGTCTTCAGCAGGCTGCCGGTGATGTATGCCACGGCTGCTTTCAGCATTTGCCCGCGATTGAGATGTTCTGAAACGTAGGCAGTCAGTTTTCCGGATGAGAGCTCGCTCCGATTCGGAATAATGCCGATGCCTTCGTCATATTGTCCGGGCGAAAAAGCCGCGAGACGGGTCCGCCGATGGATCGTTTCGCCATCGATGGTGATTTCCAATTTCAAGGCCGGAGAACTCACCGCCACCGTGCAGATGTCATGCACAATGCGGATGAACTTCGTCCACCACGATTTCCCGTGGAAGCTTTTGCGGGACTTGGCCAGGTTTGGGTAGAATCCGATGACGGTGGCACAAAGGCAGCACTCGTCATCCACGGTCATGAGATCGATTTCAACGATTTCGGAATTCATCAATTCCTCTGCGGCTTTGAAGGGATCGAGGGAAATATTCAGATCGCGGGCTTCCAGGTTGAAGGTTCCCAGCGGGAGTACGCCCAAGGCTTTGCCAGTGCCTTGCAGGAGCTTGGCGGCGCCGGTGACAGTCCCATCGCCGCCTCCGATGATGAGAACCTCGGCAGGAGATTGCGCTTTTTTCTGAAGCAGCCCGTCGAGTTCCTCTGGCGCGGCGACGTGTAATTCAATCCTGTGCCCGTTGTCGGTAAAGATGCGCTTCAGCCGGTTCTGCTGTTCCATATCGCGGAAGATACCGGAGCCGGATTCGCGATTGATGATGACTTCATAAAGCATTGCGGTTCAGTTTTTGGTCCGCTCGGGATCGAGAGGGAGCTTTCTGGAAAAGGGGAGATTCAGCTTCACAAAAAATCGTGAACCGAGCACCGGACCACCGCAGGTCTGCCGGAGGAAGTTAAATAGAATAGGGCAATACATCATGTGATAGTTTCAATGTTGATTGTCTCCGATTTTGCATGAGCTGTGCCAGCGACCTATGCGGTGATATTATTTGAAGTATCCGCTGCGGGCAGGGAATTCATCTGCGGTTTGCACGTCGAAATAAATGCAACCCATGCACAATGCAGTTTTAAAATCGCGTTTGTTTTTTCCATTTGATACCCAGGCATCTGTCATTCCGCAGGTGATGGTGGCATCGCGCGTGCGAAAAGGCGCACATGGAAAGTTCGCGCTATCAAGTGGCCATTATCGGTGGTGGCAGCGGAGGTTATGCGGCAGCGGCGAAGCTTGGTGAGTATGGGTTGAAAACCGTGGTAATTGAGAAAGCGGCGAAGCTAGGCGGACTGTGCATCCTCCGGGGATGCATGCCCAGCAAGGCGCTGATCGAGTCTGCGAACCTGATGCGGAAAATACGCAGTGCGGCCGAGTTCGGGATTCATGTGGATGGGGTGGGAATTTCGATTGATGAGGTGCAGAATCGAAAAGAACGACTCATCAGTGGCTTCCAGAGCTATCGGGAGGAGCAGTTGGATAAAGGGAAGTTTGACCTCGTTAGAGGTGAAGCATCCTTTGTTGAGCCCAAGAGTCTTAAGGTAATCGCCGAGGATCGTGAAAGCGTGATTGATTTCGATTACGCGATTATCGCCACTGGTTCGGTCCCGCTGGTGCCAGATATTACGGGGCTGAGAGGCGGCGATTTCTGGCTGAGCCGCGACGCCCTGAACGCGCGAGTGTTGCCGAAAGAACTTCTGATCATCGGGGGCGGGGCAATCGGTTGCGAGATGGCGCATTGCTTTGAAGGGTTCGGATCCAAAGTCACCATCATCCAGTGCAGCGGTTGTCTGCTAACGGATTTTGACAAGGATATCGGCGGGTTGATTACCGAGGTGAGTAAGAATAGGGGCATCCAAGTTTTATGTGACACCAAGGTGGAACGCGTGCGTTGGGAATCATCCGGGAAAGTGACATTGGAGCTTAAGCAACGCGGCGAGCCTTTGGAAGTTTCTGGCGATAAGTTGCTGATCGCCGTTGGTCGCGAGCCGGCCACGGAAAGTCTGGATTTGAAAACCGCCGGGGTGAAGACGGAAAAAGGAAGGGTGAAAACAAACTTTCACATGCAGAGCAACATTCCCCATATTTTTGCGATTGGGGACAGCACCAGTGAACTCCCGGTTGTGCATGAGGCCGTCATGCAGGGGGAAGCGGTGGCTGAACACATCGCCAACCTGCTCGGAATTCTGGATGACGGGATTGCATGGAAAGCGGAACCCGGCTTCAAGTTGTTTGGCATTTTCACGCACCCGGAATGCGCACGAGCGGGATTGAGTGAGGAAATGATTGCAGAGGAAAAACTGCTTACGGAATACGCCAGCTACAAATTCTCCGATCATGGAAAAGCGGAAATCATCGGAGAAACCGACGGGTTTGTAAAAATCATTTCGGAAAAGGGTTCGGGCAGAATCCTTTCCGCCTCCGCCATCGGGCCTCACGTCATCGATCTGATTCACGAGCTTCAAGTCGCCATCTATGCCGGGCTTACGGTTAAGGAATTTGCTAAAATACCGCACTATCATCCCACGCTTGCCGAAATCTGGACCTATCCCGCCGGGGAGCTTGTGCGGTGATGTGTTTATGCGAGGGTGAATGAACCAATTTTAAAATTATGACTAATGAACTGCTTAAAAACGAAAAGGAGTCCGTGCAATTGCTGGATGTCCGACTTGCCGATGATTACGAGGCCGCGCACTTGGAAGGAGCCATGAATAATCCCGTGATGGAAGTCGGCTTTCCCGGCAGACTCCTGGAGAGCGCTCCCGATAAATCGAAAAAAACAGTGGTCTATGGAGCGAGCGCGGCGAGCCATGAGGCGGCGGCGGCTTTGGAAAAATTGCTGCGTGAAGGTTATACGGATGCCCACATTTTAGAGGGTGGGATGGAGACCGCCGTGCGGGAGAACTCACCGATCGTGGAGGGCACGCCGCTGCCTGCACCGCCACCCGCGCCCGATGGCGAATTTTCCGCGGATGTTGAGGAGTCGCGGGTCGGGTGGACGGGAAGGAATTTGCTCAACAAGCATCATGGAACCGTAGGGCTGAAGTCAGGGCGATTGCGCTTTATCAAAGGAATGCTTCAGAGCGGAGAATTCGCGCTCGATCTCAATGACATCAAATGTGCGGACCTGAGCGTCATCGATGGCCATGATATATTAATCGGCCATCTGCGGGATGATGATTTCCTGGACGTGGCCAACCATCCCGAGGCGGTTTTCGCAATTACAAAAGTTGAATTCATCTCCGATGCAAAGGCAGGTGCTGCCAATCTACAGCTCTCGGGGAATCTTTCGATGCGAGGCCAGACCCACCCGATTGAATTTCAGGCGGTAAGCGGGCTGACTCCGGATGGCAAGCCGGTCGCGCAGGCCGTCTTCAGTGTGGATCGGACGCGCTGGGGGATTCTATACGGCTCAGGGAAATTTTTCCATCGCCTGGCGGGGCATCTGGTCAATGACCAGATCGAATTTGAAGTCAAAATCGTGGCTCGATAATCAGGCCACCAAGCCGATTTTATCCCTTGCGGCGGCGGCGGCGGAGCAGGAAAAGAACACCGAGTGCTCCGACGAGCGAGGCGACTGATGGTTCGGGAACGGTTTTGAGACTTACCGCAGGGGTCGGGGTCGCCGAGTAGGCAAGGGTGATGCAGGCTAAACCGATAAATACAAAGAGGATGAACGCTTTAAGGCCGGAAAATTTCATGGTCAGGAGGGGAAGGGCAAGTGAAGGAAAGAAGAAATCTTCTATGTGTCCGAGGGCATATTCAGCTTTCCGGAATTTTGCAAATGGTTTTTTTAAAAATGTTTTGGGGAGGGGAAGCAGTGCTAAGCAATATCATA
>JACMMB010000059.1 GCA_014379305.1 Akkermansiaceae bacterium | reverse complement strand
GGCACTGGGCGGCGCACAAGTTGGAAGCATTGACGAATTATCAATTATCCCATGCGGAGGCCGTGGTGGTGGGACTGGCGCTGGATACGGTTTACTCGCGCAAAAAGGGACTGCTGGCGGAGATTCCGGCTGCGCGTGTTCTGAAAGTTTTAGCCGGGCTGGGCCTTAAAATTTATCATCCGGCATTGGACTGGACCAATAAGAAAGGTAAACGGCGGGTGCTCGACGGGCTTGATGAGTTTCGTGAACATCTCGGCGGAAGACTGACGGTGCTCCTGCTAAAAGATCTGGGCGAAGGCGTGGATGTCCACGAGTTCGATATGGATTTATTGGACGAAAGCGTGGAGGAATTGCGCGGAATCTGGGAAAACGCCAAACTTTAGATTTCAAAGAGCGCGCTCCGAGGGCGAGGTTTTGGCTAGAGTTCGTTCAGGGTTTTGCGGCCGCGTTGTTTGGATTCGCTATCATCGGCTTCGCGGTTGGGCATGTTGAGGCCTTTTTGGATTTCAATTTTTGCTTCCGCATCGCGATCCATCATGGCGAGGGTGCGGCCGTATTCGATCTGATGGATGAGGCGCTTGTTGTTGATTTTGCGTGCTTTGGTGAAGTGGTCGAGGGCTTCCTCGTAGCTGCCTTTGGGGATTTCTCCATAAACTGCTTTGGCGATGAGACGGGTGGCACCGCCGATGCCGGCCATTTCCTGATGCCAGCGGCCGAGCATATGATGGGCGTAGTCGGAACGGGGGTTGAGGCGGAGGGCGGTGTCCGCGGAGGATTTGATTTCACGGGAGGCCTCGATTTTTTGGCGGCTGCCGAGGAAGGGGGTGATTTTCCCGAGCGAGAGGGCGACGGCGAGATGGGAATCGCTGCTGCGGGAGTCCGCCTTGACGGCGCGGCGTGAGTATTCGAGGGATTTTTCGGCGGCGCTTTTGCGGGCGGCGTTGCCAAGGGTGGGCATGAGATCGCCGTGTTGCTTGGCGATTTTCACAAGAAGTGCGGCGTCGGCGGGAGCGGATTTTTCAGCGGCGGTGTAGGCGGCGAGCGCTTGTTGCGGCTGGCCCTTGGCCTCGAAGGCATCGCCTTTTTTGATCCATTCCTTTGCGGATTGCGCGAAAGCAAGGGAGCTGGTGATCAGCAGGAGCAGGATTGATTTCATATTGATGGTAAGTTGAGTTTTTCAGGAATTTGCGGGTTTGATGAAGAGGTAGTGGGAAACGATCCATTCGTGTCCGCGACGGTAGCCCCAAAGTTCCGCGCATGCCAAATAGAAGACGCGCCAATAGGTCCACCAGCGGATCGCGTTTTCGGAGCCGTAGGTTTCGGAGATGAGGGGAAAAAGCTCTTCGCGGTGGGTGTCCATATTTGAGAGCCAGGCTTCGGAGGTTTTTTGATAATGCTGGCCGGAGACCTGCCAGTGTTGCTCGATGCGGAGGTGGTCTTGGAAATAAAGCAGGAGGTCATCGGAAGGCATCTGTCCGCCGGTAAAGAAGTATTTTGCCATCCAGTCGTCCTCATTTTCAGCGACATAGTGATAAGCGTTCTCGCGGTGAGTGAAAATGTGCACGAACAGTTTGCCGCCGGGCTTGAGCCACGTGGAAATACGTTCAAGCAGGAGCTGGTAATTTTTCATGTGCTCGAACATTTCGACAGAGACGACCCGGTCGAACTTATCGACGCCCTCGCCTGCGTAAGTGATCATGTTGACGGTGCGGACATTGACGTTGTGAAGGTTCCTTTTTTCCGCTTCGGCCATGATGTATTCGCGCTGGGTGCGGGAGTTGGAGACGGCGGTGATCCTGGAGTTCGGGTAATGGGCGGCCATCCAGAGGGTGAGGGACCCCCAGCCGCAACCGAGTTCGAGGATGGCCTGGCCATCGGACAGTTGGGCGCGCTGGCAGGTGATTTCCAACATGCGGGCTTCGGATTGGGCAATGTCGGTGACGCCTTTGTCCCAATAGCCGGAGGAGTATTTCATGTGCGGGCCGAGGCAGCGCTTGAAGAATGCGGTGGGTAGCTCGTAGTGTTGCTCGTTGGCTTCATCGGTGGCGATGGCGATGGGCATGGCTTTCAGGCCGGCGATGTGGGCCATGAGTTTTTCCTGGCGCTCTTCGGGGTCGAGTTTCTCAAAAGGGGCGACGGTGTTGGCGAGGCGATGACGGATGCCGAGACGGATGGCGGTATCGGGGAGTTTGCCGGTGGCGATAAGGTCGTTGGTGTTCATTGTGCAGGGTTCAGGGAAAGATCTTCGGGGGAAGAGGAATGAAGGCGGAGGTGGAGCGTTGGTATTCGCGGTAGGACTCGCCTTTGCGGATCAAGGCCGAGGCTTCGGTAGGGGGGATGCCGGTAACTTTGAGAAGCAGGAAAGTGATGATCGCAGGGGCGTAAAATGTTGTCCAACCGTTAGGAGAGCCGGCGGCGAATAGGAAAATGCCCAGCCAGATGACAGATTCAAAAAAGTAGTTCGGGTGGCGGGAATATTTCCAGAGACCTATTTTGCAGATGGATTTCGAATCGGAATCCCGAGCTTTGAAGTCGCTCATTTGCTTGTCGGCGATGCCTTCTCCGAAGAGGCCCGCGAGGGTGACGAAGACGCCGATGATGTGTAGGGCGGACCATTTCGGATCGGAGTCGGCGGCAATGAAGTGAAAGGGCAAAGCGAGGAGAAGGACGGAGACGGCCTGGGCTTGAAAAAACCAAAAAAAGTGTGATTTTTCATGGCCTTTCCAGATTTCGCGCAGCTTGTGGTAACGGGTGTCCTCTTCGGGGTGGTGTTTGACAATGCGTCTGGCAAGATGGAAACCGAGCCGGGCGGACCATGCGGCAATGAGGATGGCGGCGGTGATTTTTTTGGAATCGGCGTGCGGATTTGCAAAGAGAAAAAACACACCGGTGAGGCCAATGCAGGCCGCCCAGAAGGCATCAACCGGGGAGAAGTTTTTGAGTTTGAGACACCAAGCCCAGGCGGCGGCGAAAATGAGGATATTCGCAGCGGCGGCGACGAGGATGTGGTTCACGCGAAGGCCTCCTTTTTTCTAACAAGTTTTCTGAGGAGAGGAAGGGAAGCGTGACGGAGGGCGGGGATGAGGATGATTGCCGCCAAGGCCCATGCTTGGATTCCATACCATGCCGCAAGGCCGAAATCCCTGGCGAATTCAGTGGGGCTGTCTTTGAAACGGGACATCATCTCCGGGATTGAAAAAGGGATGGGAGGGACGCCATGGAGATTCTGGCCGAGCCTTATAAAAACGAGGATGAGGCCGAGATGCAAGGGGTAGGAGAGGGTTTTGAAGAGATGGAGGATGGGTTGATTGAGCTTGAGCAGGAAGCCGAAGAGCAGGCAGAGAGCGGAGGTGGTTCCCATGATGGGAAAAATGCCGAGGGTGATTCCAAGTGCGATGGTCCACGAGAGCTTCTCGGGGGTGATGCCGCTGGTCAGCTGCTTTTTGATAGGTTGTATGATCCAGCGGTTGAGGCGTGACTTCCCGGACTTTTGCGGGAGGTTATCGATGGCGGTGGACACGGGCAAAATTCAGTGGGCTGGAATTGCGCGGCTATCGATGGATTGCAGCTCCTTGAGCGAGGTATTGTTGGGGCGGGTATAGATCGCCTGGACGACGGAAATGTTCCGCGTGTTGAAACCGGCTTCACAGTATTTCAGATAATAGTTCCAGGTGCGGATGAAGGGATGGTCAAAGCCAAGGGCTTTGATTTGGTCGATACGGTCGTTAAAATTTCGATGCCAGGTGCTGAGAGTGCGGGCGTAATCGGCACCCAGGTCTTCAAGGTTGTTGAGGAACAGGTTTCCGGTTTTATGGAGAACCTGATTGACCCGGCCAACGCTGAGTAAAAGTGAGCCGGGGAAAATGTGTCGCTGGATCCAATCGACTCCCTCGGTGAGTGATTTGTAGCGGCAATCAGGGACGGTGATCATCTGGACGCCGAGAAGTCCGTGGGGAGCCATGACTTCATGGCATTTGGCGAAGAAGGATTCGTGGAATTTGTGGCCGACTGCTTCGAGCATTTCAATGGAGGCGATTTTGTCGAAGGAGCCCGTGATGTGGCGATAATCCTGGATGCGGATTTCGATGAGATCGGAGAGGCCGGCATTTTCAACGCGGACCCGGGCATAAGCGGCCTGGGCTTCGGAAATGGTGACGGCGGTGACGCGGCAGCCGTATTTTTTCGCGGCGTGGCAGGAGAAGCCTCCCCAACCGCAGCCGATCTCGAGGACGTGGTCGGTGACCTTGAGCTGCAGTTTGCGACAGAGGGCGTCGTACTTTTCGGTCTGGGCTTCGGCGAGGGTTTGGGTTTCGGGGGTGAAACGGGCGGCTGAGTAGGTCATCGTTTCATCAAGCCATAGCGAGTAGAATTCGTTTCCGAGATCGTAATGTTCGGCAATATTGCGGCGGGAGGTTTCAATCGTGTTGGAGCGTTTGAGGTGGCGGAACCAATTGACGATTCTGAGTAGATTGACGCCGGAGAGCTTGGAGGAGTCGGAATCGTGTCCTTGGACGGCATTCATATTCATGGCAAACCAGGATATCACGGCGGCGATGTCCGGGGTGTCCCAGACGCCATCGGTGTAGGCCTCGCCCATGCCGATGTTGCCGTAGAAGGCGCAGCGTTTGAAAAATTCCCGGCTATCGTTGAGACGAACGCGGGCTGTGATCGGCGCTCCAGGCGACCCGAAATGGCGGACGCGGCCGTCCGGGTAGTCGATGCGAAGTCCTCCGACCGGCATTTTGGCAAGGAGTCCGACAACCAGGCGTTCGGTCAAGCCGGAGACCGGATGATGGCTGGTTTGTGCGGCTACGATTTCACGATCGAGGTCGAGGGATTGGAGGGTGGTGGAGTTCATGGGGTTGGCTGGTTTTCGGTGTTGATGAAATCGGGGTGTGCAGTGCCGGCTGGTAATCCCGTAATCTCCAGCGGAGTGGATTTGGCGAAGTACGGGACTTTACGTAGATAGAGGAGAAGCGCCTGCCAGTGGATGGAGAGGATGATGGCAAGGGAGAGGAGCGGATATTTGAAGGCGTAAAGGAAGAGCCGGCTGGAGGTCAGCTCGCGGCGATGGCCGTGGATGGCGGAAAGGAGGGTCGGGATGCCATCGGTGATGTTATCGATATTGACCTGCCACTCCCGGTCGGGTTGGCCGAGGCGGAAATTGAAGCTGTCCTTTGGATCGGAAAACGGTGAGACATAAAAGTCTTTGGAGATGAGGCGCTTCCATTTTCCGTCCGAACCCAGTGCATCGACAGGGAAAAGTTTCATTTCCCGGAAGGTGTTGGTGACCTCGGCAACTGCGGTAAAAGGGACGCCGGAACTACTTGAAATGTAGTAGAAGGAAACGGGATTGAATGAGTAGCCGAGAACACGCGGAAAGGTGAGCAGGATGATGCGGGCGTCGGTGGGGACCGAAATCCCTTTTGCCAGTAGCCAATCGGTCAGGTTTGCGCGAATCGATTTTGCCGGGTCGGTGGATATATGGTCGCGGTTGTCGATGGAGAACAGATTGAAGCGATTGTGAGAGAGGAAATGGATGCGGTTTGCAATTTCAGGAAGTTCGTCGATATCGACCGCGAACATGAAGACGCGATAATCGAAGGCGTGCTTTTTAGGAGAGAGCCGGGTATGGCTGACCTTGCATTCGTAGAGGCATGGAGCAGCAGAATTCATGACCATGGATCTCGATTGAGGATTTCATGGCAGAGGCGGTAGGCCGACCAGATGCCGTCTTCGTGGAAGCCGTAGCGCTGCCATGCGCCACAGTAAAAGCGGTTCGTTTGGTGGCCGGCGAGATGGAGTTCAGGGATTCTGGCTTGGGCAGCGGTGGCTTTGAGGTCGAAGAGAGGGTGCTCGTAAGTGAGGCGGTGGATGACTTTTTCCTCAGGGATTTCCGCAGCCGGGTTGATTGAAACGAAGTAATTCCGATCTTGGGAAATGCCCTGCAGGCTGTTCATCCAATAGTGGGTTGAGTAGCGCTCGGTGCCATCGGGAGCCGGGCTTACCTGGTAATTCCATGATGCCCACGCGAGGCGGGTGCGTGGCATCACGCCGGGGTCGGTATGGACGATGGCCTGGTTGGGTTGGTAAGGGAAGTCGGCAAGGAGTTCGGTTTCCAGGGAAGTGGGAGCGGCGAGGAGTTTGAGCGATTGATCGCCATGTGAAGCAAGGATGATCCGATCGTATGCCGGCGTCGCGCTGCCATCGGCCAGCGTGAGAGTGTTGTTGTCATGGACGGTGAGCACAGCGTTGTCGCGTTGGATTTTTTCCGCGAAAGGGGCGGAGATTTTTTTCACATATTGGCGTGATCCGTCGATGACCGTGCGCCAAGGGTGCTGGGTATTGAGACCGAGAAAGCCATGATTCTGCCAAAAACGCATGAGCGTGTGGGCGGGAAATGATTTGATGCGCTGAGGCGGAGAGGACCAGACTGCGGCGGCCATGGGAGAAAGGTACCAGCTAAGGAAATCGGCGCCGTAATTTCGGGCAGTGACGTATTCGGCGAGGGAGAGATTGGGAAACCGCGGGTCGGCAAGTTCCGCGACGGTCTCCTTATTGAAGCGGTTGATCCGGGCGAGCATTCTCCAAAAGCGGGGGTTGAGAAGGTTTTTGCGTTGGGCGAACAGGAGGTTCAGCGAGCCACCATTGAACTCCACATTTCCGGGCTCGTGCCGGACACTGAAGGACATGCAAGTGGGTTTGGTTTCCACTCCGAGTTGTTGGAAAAGCCGGGTCAGCAGAGGGTAGGTGACTTCGTTGTAAACCATGAAACCCGTATCAAGGGGCAGCTGTTTGCCGCTTTCCTCGACTTCGACGGTATTGGAATGGCCGCCAATGCGGTTGTCTTTTTCAAAGATCGAAAGATCGAAATCCTTTTGGAGAAAATGGGCGCAAGCGAGACCGGAGATGCCGGTGCCGATGATGGCGAGTGTCGGTTTACGGGTCATCGTTCAGCGGGTAGGAGTGGGGAAGTGCGGGCTTCCTCGAGGACGGCTTCCGGGACGGGACGGAGATCCCAGACGAGGCGGAACTTCGAGAGAATTTTCAGGATGTAGTAGGTGGGGTCGATTTCATGGGGCAGAAAGCCCTGCCGGGTGGAGTGAGGAAAACGGTGGTGGTTGTTGTGCCAGCCTTCGCCAAGAGTGATCAGGGCAAGGAAGAAGTTGTTGCGGGAATCGTCCTCGGTATTGAAACGGCGTTTTCCCCAAACGTGGGCGAGGGAATTGATGAACAAGGTGCCGTGGAGCAGGACGGTGGTGGAGATGAAGAAGGTCCAGACAAAGAACTGCCACATGGTTGTGCCGAGGGATGGAGCAAGCGTTTCCAAGGCCCAGCCGATGGAAAGCATCACCACGCCGAAGAGAATGGGAACGAGTTGGTCAAAGCGGTTGAGAAAGATGAGTTCGGGGAATTTCACGAGATCGGGGATGGCCTTGTAATTGGTGGGAAAATTCCTTTGAGAAGTGAGCCAGCCGATGTGTGACCAGACGAAGCCGCTGATCACGGGCGAATGGATGTCTTCCTCGCGATCGGCGTGTTTGTGGTGGTGGCGGTGGGTTGCCGCCCACCATAGCGAACCGCGCTGCATGGAGGTGTTCCCCAGGACGCAGAGTATGAGCTGGAATGTCCGGGAGGTTTTGTAGGTGCGGTGGGAGAAATAGCGGTGATAGAAGCCGGTGATGGCGAACATACGGATGAAATAAAGTGCAATGGCCGCGACCACCACCACGGGGCTTATCCCAACCCAGAAGACGGCCAGACATCCGACATGGAGGAAAATGAAAGGCAGCGTGCGGCGCCAATCGACACTGTCCGGAAGACTCGATGGATCAGGAGCGTCCGGATGTTGATAGTCGGAGTCCCACCAATTGGCGAAGAGGATAGAGATACTTTTTAAATGAGATAACATATAAAATTTACCAAGATGGCTTATTTCTCAAAACGGCGGCGGATGGTTTCAATAAGCCCACCAACGACCGGAATCTGGCCGTAGATGGTGGTGCCGGAGTCCCAGTAATCCTGATGCATGACGACCAGGCCGCCGGTATTGAAGCGGACGTGGCTCATGCCAACCGAGTGCACCGGCTTGCCGCCATTAAGGCTGGAGGAGGTGAAGACCATGGTCCAGCGCACATAATGATCGCTGCCGGAGCTGGCGGTATCGTCGATATCGACTTTATAAGACTTCATGTTGTCGGCGGTTTTCAAGAAATATGCCTTGATTGCTTCCGGGCCGTGATGGGTGACGAGAGTGTCGTTCAGGTAGGCGTCGCCG
>JACMMB010000058.1 GCA_014379305.1 Akkermansiaceae bacterium | reverse complement strand
TACCATGTGGTTCCCGGCAAAGTGATGGCGGCGGATGTCAAGCCCATGGAAGCTGAGACTGTGGAGGGAAGTAAAGCTACCGTGTCCGTGGACGGAAAAACAGTCATGATCGATGATGCAAAAGTGGTTAAAACCGATATCGCCGCATCCAATGGTGTCATCCACGTCATCGATAAAGTGCTCATGCCGAAGGCAAAATAGGCTCTAAATCCAACTAATAACCGCAGGGCGTCTGGGAATTCCAGACGCCCTTTTTTATGGCGATATATGAACGATGCGGCTTCCTAAACTTTCGCCAAATTCACGTGTTCAACTGTAAGGCCGTGTGAACAGGGGCGGTATTACCTCTCCTATGGCGAACGAAGACCAACAAGCAGTTGAGCGGCTACAGCAAGTTTACGGAAGAATGAAGGAAGAGGTTGGCCGGGTTATTGTAGGTCAAAATGAAGTAGTGGAACAGACGCTGATGGCCATATTCTGTAGAGGTCATGCCCTTTTAGTCGGTGTGCCAGGACTGGCCAAGACGCTGCTGGTCTCAACCCTATCCAAAGCATTGGAGCTCAGTTTCAAGCGGATTCAATTCACCCCTGACCTTATGCCTGCCGACATTACGGGGACTGATGTTCTGGAGGTGAATCCTGAGACAGGTCACCGCAGTTTCCGTTTCGTCCATGGTCCGCTTTTTGCCAACCTCGTCCTCGCCGACGAGATCAACCGCACCCCGCCCAAGACTCAAGCGGCACTTCTAGAAGCGATGCAAGAACATCATGTTACAGTTGGCGAGCATACGCTTCATTTGCCAAATCCATTTTTCGTCCTCGCAACCCAGAATCCAATCGAACAGGAGGGCACCTATCCGCTTCCGGAAGCACAGCTCGACCGTTTCCTGTTTAATATCGTGGTTGATTATCCGACGGCTGAAGACGAGCGGGAAATTATCCGCCGCGTGACCAGCCCCAGCGATGTGGAAGTCACCCCATCGCTGAATGCGGAAGAAATCGTCCGCCTCCAGGCAGTGGTGAGACGTGTCCCGGTCGGTGATCATGTCATTGATTTTGCCGCCAAACTCGCCCGTGCAACCCGTCCCAAGTCAGACGAAGCGCCGGACTTCGTAAGAGAGATGGTAGGTTGGGGCGCGGGCCCGCGGGCTGGAATCTCGCTCATCTCGGCGGCCAAAGCCCATGCGGTGCTTCGCGGTCGCTTCCATGCAACTACTGCCGATGTCGTGGCAATTGCCAAACCCGTCCTGCGCCATCGGGTCATTACGACATTCAACGCGGAGGCCGCTGGAATTACTACCGACGATATCATTCGCCGTCTGGTTGAGGCGCTTGCGCCAAAATCCGATATAGTCCTGTAAGAATATCTGCGGAAACGATTGATGAGCAGCGAATTAAAAATGCCCGATTGCATGCGATTGCTGCCGGAAGAAACCATGAGTGTGATGCGGCGCCTCGAATGGTATGCACGCAAACGCATGGTCGGAACCTTGAGCGGACGACACAGCTCACCTGACAAGGGTTTCTCCGTGGAGTTCGCCGAGCATCGTGAATACACACCGGGAGATGATCCCAAAAACCTTGATTGGCGGGTAATGGGTAAAAGCGACCGCCATGTCATTCGCCAATACATTGAAGAAACCAACCTTCGCGCCGTCCTTGCCGTCGATGTCTCGACCTCCATGGACTACACCGGAGCGTTTGCCACAACCATCAACGGCAAAGCTCTTTCAAAACTTGAATACGCAAAATATTTTGCCGCAGCTTTGTCATATCTTTTCGTGAAACAAGGCGATGGAGCGGGCTTGGTGACTTTTGACAAAGAAGTGAAAACATTCGTTCGATCCGGAAGCAGACCAAGCCAGGTACGCCGGATTTTGGAAGAACTGCACGCTGCCGAAGCCGGCGCGGACACCAAGGTCGCGCAGGTTCTCCACAATGTCGCCGAACGCATCCCGAGAAGAGGGCTTGTGATTCTTATCAGTGATCTCTTCGATGACCCGAAAAGCATACTGGAAGCACTCCACCATTTCGATTTCCGCCAGCACGAGTTGGTCGTCGTTCACTTGCTTGCGGAGGAGGAACTGACTTTCCCATTCAAGTCATTCCAGCGTTTCAAGGATCTGGAAGGGATCGAACAAATGCTCCGGATCGATCCGCAGGCAGTCCGCGCGGCATACCTCGAAAGGCTTCGTGATTTCATCAAGCAAATTGACTCCGCCTGCGGAAGGATGCGGGCTGATTATCTCGCGATCAATACCAAGGCTCCATTGCGGGATTCCATCCTTAGGTATCTGGCAGGAAGGAAATAACATACGGTGGTTATAGTAGTTTATCATGTTCTTTTTTAATCCATGGTTATTGGCTGGTTTGGCCGGGGTCTCGATTCCCATCCTGATCCATCTGATCCGCCAGCAGGCCGCCAAGCCAATTGAATGGGGCGCCATGCGTTTTCTCTTCGACACCGTTTCCGTCCGCCGCCGGAAGATGGAGTGGGAGGACTTGCTGCTTATGGCAACGCGTTGCCTGCTCATTGGATTGGTTGCGCTCGCAGTGGCCCGCCCTTTCATCACTCCGGATTCATCCGTGCCATGGTTGTTTGTGCTGCCGACGGCACTTTTGGGAATCGCACTGTTCGGGGGGTCGTTTGTTTTGAGCAATAACAGGATGCGTTGGATTGTGCGGGCCGTTTCATTTGCCGCCCTGGTGCTGGCAGCGGGTTTGGTCCTGTTTGAGAAATATGCCAACATGAAACGTTTCGAGGCTTCCGGCCGGCGGGATGTCGCTCTGGTTATTGATGCTTCTACGTCCATGGAGCTATTGCGCGAGGGGAAATCCGGCTTCGAAATTGCAATAGCCGAAGCCAAACGGGTGGTTAACGGGTCGCCACGAGGTACGGCGTTCACCGTAGTTCTAGGTGGCCCGGCCCCGGAAGCCGTGACTGCGGAGCCACTGACTCATCGCGCGGATGTTCTTGGCATATTGAACAACCTGGCTCCGGTTGGCGGAACGTTTCGGGCTCATGAAGCGCTCGGCATGGCCACAATCGCACTGGCAGAAGGAAGGAACTCCACCAAGGAAATCATCGTCTTCACCGATTCGCAGCGGGCGGGCTGGCGATTCGACAATCCAAGCGCATGGCGTGGTCTCGAAACCGTTTGGAAGGCACTGCCCACACCACCGAAGCTGTTTCTCAGGAATATTGGAACGCCTGCCAATTTCCGCAACATAGCGCTCAATGATTTCGAGCTGTCACGGACCATCGTCGGGACGGATCGCGAAGTCGTCATGCGTGCGCTTGTCCAGAACACCGGCGAACAAGCCATTACGCCGGGGCATGTTGCCGTCGAGGTGGATGGCAGGCAAGCGGGTGAAATCCAGGTCGGTCTTGTGGTTCCGGGACAGTCAGAGACAATCGAGTTCCGTCACAAATTCGAAGATGCCGGACCAAGGGTGGTTCAATTGCGAATTGACGCAAAGGACGATCTGGAAGCTGACAACCAGCTGAGCCACGTTGTCAATGTCCGCTCGAAACTTCCGGTTTTGATTGTCGAGGGAAATCCTTCAGGATCGTTTTTTGAAAGGGCTTCCGGGTATACGGCGCTTGCGTTGGCGCCTTCCCGGGCGGTCCTTGGCGGGGAGGCTTCGGGGAAGTCCTTGCTCATGGATCCGCGAGTGGTGAAAGCCACCAGCCTGCAAAGGAGTGATCTGGACAATGCCGAGGTGATCATCCTTGCGGATGTGCAGCGTTTCCAAACAGGGATTGCCAGTGACATTGCACGGCGCGTTGCTGATGGCGCGGGACTCATTACCATCGCCGGACCACGGGCGGACCCGGCATTTTACAATGCCTGGGACGGACTGGACGGATACCTGATCCCGATGCGGCTGGAGGAAGAGGCAACGGACTCTGACGGTGTCAGCCCGGCCATCTCAACCTTCGACCATGAATCCGTGAAAATTTTTGGCGACAGCGGCGATCTCAAGGAGGCCAGAGTCACCCGTTGGCGGAAGACCAAGCCCCACGGCGATATCTCCGCCCAAGCCGCCGCCTTCAGCAATGGCGATACTTTTATCGCCGCACGAAACTACGGGAATGGTCGTACTTTGCTTTTCACCTGCGCGTTGGATGCGAGGGCGGGAGCCCTTCCGGCAAAACGTTCCTTTGTCCCCCTCATTCATGAGTCCACAACCTGGGCGGCGGGCCTTGGCGCGGATCTGAACGTTGATGCTTCATGGAATCCCGGCATAGCAATCAATCGCAACGGCGGGGGACTACTTGGTGAATATTACATCGGCAAGAACACCAGGTCGGCTAAGCTGGTTTCGCGCGTTGATCCGGCCATCGACTTCAAATGGGATGGAGCCGCACCGATTGAGGGCCTGCCAAACGATTCTTTTGTTATTCATTGGAACGGGCAGATCATCGCACCCGTCACCGGTCAGTATAAGATTTTCACGGAAGTTGTTGGCAACATCGTATTGAAGATAGATGGCTCGAGGGAAATGAACACCGGCCAGCAAGGCAGCCAGGAACTCGGAGGCGTTGACCTGGTGGCAGGCAAGCCCACTGACATCTCGGTTAAATTCAGCGATAATCCCGGTGATGCCTTGGTCAGGCTTTACTGGATTCCCCCGGGTGGCACCAAGGAAATCATACCAGCTTCCGCCCTGATTCCGGGTGATACGAAAGATCCGGAACTCCTTGCTGTAACCGATCCCATCGGCTCCCAGCGGACAGCCGGACTAAAGCACGGCAGACGAGGGCAGGAATTGGTCGTCAACGGCGCGGCAATTCCCGGCGTGTATCTGATTTCCATGAATTGGGATCTGAATAAAAAATTTCCTGAAGTTTTCAATAACGTGTTGCCGCTTGTGGTGAACAGGGATGCGGAGGAATCGAGTTTTGTCGGCATGACCGATGACGATCTTAATCTGGCGCGCAGCGCGATCGATTTGATCCTTCCCAAGTCCGTAAAGGACATTCTCGCGGTGATGCAAGGCAAGGGCTTTGGCCGCGAGATTTGGAAACTGCTGGCAATGGCTGCGCTAATTCTTTTCATACTCGAAAGCATCCTGGCGCGCTGGGTATCGCGCTCGCGCCGCACCACGGAGGATGTCCGTGTTGATTTTGGTGGGGAAACGGCATGGCGAGGAGGCTTCCGATGAAACAGATCCTTCGCCCGGTTCTTTTCTTCTGCGGTCTCTTTCTAGCTCTCTATGGACTTTCCAGGATTGTCCGCATCGCGCCCGATTGGACGCTATGGATCATCGCCCTGGTCGGTGCGCTGATTGCCGAGGGCTTGGTTAGGCTCTACCGCTACGAGTCAGGAGCTGTCAGCCCAAGACGAGCCAAAGCACTTGTCGCCCTGCGTTTAATTGGACTGGCGATTTTGGGATTCATTTTGATCGAGCCGACCTGGGTGAGGAAAGTGAAACGTGAAGTCGAACAGGAAGTGATCATCCTGTTAGACGATTCCGCTTCGATGGGCCTGGTCGATGAAGGCGAGAAAAAAAACCGCGCGGAAATCGGAGCGGACGCCTTGGCGAAATCGAATCTGGAAAAGGAACTGAAAGGCCGCCTGCGGGTGAGGACATTACATACCGCGCGGTCGGTAAAAGTAGAAGGAGAGACGGCAGGCGAAGGGTGGCAGGATTCAACGGATCTTGCCTCCGCGCTGGGAACGATTTTGGAACAGGTTCCGCCGGATGAACTGGCCGGAGTGATCATGCTAACCGATGGCCGCCACAACCGCCCCGCAAGGGTTGAAGATACTGCAAGGCGCTATGGAATCCTCGACGCGCCGATCGGAATAGTCGCTCTGGGCAGTGCAAGCCCGCCCAAAGACGCTTCGATCATTTCAATCAAGGCTCCTGAAGCAATCCATCTCGGCGACCGCATGCGCGTGAATGTGGAAACCATATTCCAAGGCTACAGGGGCCAGGTTGCAAAGGTGACCCTTTTCCAAGGAGGAAAATCCCTGGAGACCCGTGACGTGCGGATTCCTCAGGATTCGCATCGCGAGGAAATCCGCTTCGCCCAATTACCTGAAGAAGGCGGGGTTAACGAATACCACGTGGAAATTTCCGGCTTGGAAGGCGAGCGTTTTGCCGATAACAACTCTTGGAATTTTGAAACGTCCATCACCGACGCGAGAACCCATGTGCTCATCGTCGAAGGTTATCCGCGTTGGGAATTCAGGTATCTGCGGAACCTTTTCTATGGTCGCGACAAGTCTGTCCATCTGCAGCATGTATTGCTGAATCCCGACCGGATCGCGAATCAAAATGACGCAGCCATTCCCGCTTCCGCAGACCGGCCTTTTGGCGACGCCGGCGCAACCAGACTGCCGGTAAACGAATCCGAATGGAAAAAATTCGATGTGATCATCATAGGTGATGTGGAACCAGCGGCCATTAATGCGCCGACCTGGGACATCATTTCCCGCTGCGTGAATGACCGCGCAGCGATGTTGGTAATGGTATCCGGACCGCGCTTCATGCCGCATGGTCTGACTAGCCCATCCGCCCAAGCTCTTGTTCCCGCGGTTATGGAATGGGGCAAACGCACGTATTTCGAGAACAGCGAATCCCCCTTCCGCTTTGGCCTCACGGCCGAGGGGCTTCGCCATCCGGTTACCCAGCAAAGCATCGGTGAGTCAGCGAACGGGCAGGTGTGGGAGCAATTTCCCGAGATCACCTGGCGACATCCGATCAAGAAAATCAAAGACGGCGCGGAGGTTTTATTAACCGCGGTTTCCTCGGAAAGCCCGAGCGAGACGAGAAACTCCGCTGACCTCCAGAATGCCCTGAAAGCCCTCGGCCAGCGCAAGCAACGCGAAGCCGACAACGCGCTGCTCGTTACCCGACAGACTGGAAAAGGCAAGGTCGCGCTGCTTTTGACTGATCGGACATGGCGCCTGCGCGAAGGTGCCGGTGATATTTTCCACCATCGTTTCTGGGGAAATCTTTTGCAGTGGGGTGCGGGTCCAACTCTCCGCGCGGGTGGCAAACATGCGCGCCTCGGAACCGATCAGCTTGGTTATACGCCCGATGATAAACCCAAAATCATCGCCCGACTCCGTAATTCCGATCTCACCCCGGTCACTGATGCCGAGCCCAAGGCGGAAGTAATCGACGAGGATGGCAAGCTTGTTGCCAAGATGCCGATGACCGCCGTCAACGGTTCCGAAGGGCTTTACGAAGTGACGTTGGATCGCTTCAAAAATACGGGTCGTTATCACATTCGCATCGTTGGCAAGGGTGTGAAAAAACTGCTCGGCCAGGACGGTGTTGACGAATTGAAAACCGGGTTTCGGGTGATCAGTTCGCGCGGTCCGATAGAATTGGCGGAAACCACGATCAACCTGCCATTGATGCAAACGATCGCGGATCTCTCGGGAGGAAAAGTCGTCAAACCCGATCAAATTTCAGAGCTGAAGAACCTTTTTATATCCGATGAGGAGGACGTTTACGAAGTGCGCGAAACTTCCCTCTGGGACAATCCGTGGCTGTTTGGACTATTCGCCCTCGTCCTTACCGGCGAGTGGGTAATGAGAAGATCGGGGGGATTGCCTTGGAGTCACGATCCCGTCCGCAGCCCATTCTTAAAAATCCCCTATTTTCGTATTGCCATGCGGCGAGGCTGCCATTAGCTTCCGCGCCCCAACCGTCTTACCCCGCTTCCAAATGTCCAAGCACAACTCTCTCAAATCAAGCGCCACAGTCGGCGGCAAACGCTCCGTCCTCAAGCGCTTTGAGCGCGTCAAACTCCTAAAGGAGCGTGGCGAGTGGAAAGCCGGACGCTCACCACTTGGGCTGCCAAAAACCAAGCACGAGGGTTAATCCTTCAGCGTCTGCCTGCTCCCGTTTTTCCACTTCAAACTGTGGATTCCAAAAATTCCATGTCTGAGGGAGTTCGTCTCAATAAATACCTGGCCTCTTGCGCCGTCGGTTCAAGACGTGCATGTGATGAGCTGATTGCTTCAGGCCGGGTCGAGGTGAACGGTGCGCCTTGTGTCAAGCTCGCCACCCGTGTCGCTCCTGCGGATCACGTCCGTGTCGATGGCAAAAGGGTGGTCCCGAAAGACGAAATCGTCGTCATTTTCCACAAGCCGCGCGGCTATGTTTGCACCCGCAGCGACGAACTCGGAAGGCAGACGATTTATGATTTGCTCCCGGACACTCTCAAATCGCTTCACCATGTGGGAAGGCTGGACACCGATTCCGAAGGCATGCTCATTCTGACCAACGATGGCGATCTTTCCCAGCAACTGATGCACCCTTCGAAGTCCGTTGAAAAGGAATACTTGGTCACTTCCAATCAAGCTTTCGAAAACGTCCACCTCGACCAATTTCTCCAGGGGATTTTCACCGAGGAGGGCAAGTTGAAGGCCAAACAAATCGACCGCATCTCCGCCCGCCGCCTCAAGGTCATCCTCGACCACGGCGCGAAACGCCAGATCCGCCTGATGTTTGAGGCGCTCGGATATCAGGTCACCAAGCTGCTCCGGGTGCGTATCGGAAATCTCTGGCTCGGTGATCTCGAGCCGGGCCGCTGGGCCATTCTAAACGCAAAAGAGATTTCGATGCTGTTGGCGAAGTGAGGAATTCGACGGTCTTCCGACCTGCTTTCTACCATTGCCCACCGCGCCAGCTCTATCTAACTTTGCTGAACAGTTAGTCATGAGTTCCAAAAAATCTAAAAAAACCACCAAGTTCACTGACGAACACGCCGCCGTTCTTCAGGCCACGCACAAGCCGTCAACGGCGTTTTCCAAAAATGCCCGTATCGGTTCGATGGCGGCCTACGAAAAATTATACCGGGAATCCATTGCCAAGCCGGAAGTCTTCTGGGCCCGGGAAGCCAGGGAACTTGTGTGGCGGAAACCCTTTTCAAAAACCCTGAAATGGAAAGCCCCGGACGCCCAATGGTTTATCGGCGGCAAGCTGAACGTGGCGGAGAATTGTGTGGA
Organism: Akkermansiaceae bacterium; assembly: GCA_014379305.1. GTDB lineage: Bacteria > Verrucomicrobiota > Verrucomicrobiia > Verrucomicrobiales > Akkermansiaceae > Luteolibacter. Next base: position 24,361 of record JACMMB010000058.1, on the reverse strand, counting down.
CCGCCACGCTGCCGGAACTCGTAAAAACAAGGCTGCGATCATCTGGGAGGGTGAGCCTGGCGACAAACGGGTCATCACTTACGCACAGCTTCATCGCGAGGTATGCAAATTCTCCAATGTGCTGCTCGCCCGCGGGGTGAAAGCCAAAGCGCGGGTACTCATCTACATGCCGATGATCCCGGAAGCAGCCATCGCGATGCTTGCATGCGCACGCATCGGCGCGGTCCACAATGTGGTTTTCGGCGGTTTCGCTTCGGAAGCAATCCTTGACCGGCTTGAAGATTCCGGGGCCACCGCGATCATTACGGCGGATGGCGGATGGCGTCGTGGAAAAGTCATCGCACTGAAGCCAGCGGTGGATGAGGCGCTCAAAAAATACCACAAAATCAAGCACGTTTTCGTCGTCAAGCGCACCGAAAATGACATTTCCATGCAGCCTGGGCGCGATCTCTGGTGGCAAGATGAAATGGAGACCGCTTCGGCGAAGCACGAGGCGGAAGGCTTCGATTCGGAGCATCCGCTATTCATTCTTTACACCTCCGGCTCCACCGGAAAACCCAAAGGCATTCTCCACACCTCCGGCGGCTATCTCACCGGCACTTACTCGACCTGCAAATACATTTTCGATATGCGGGACGAGGATATCTACTGGTGCACCGCCGATGTCGGCTGGATCACCGGTCATTCCTACATTGTTTACGGCCCGCTTGCCAACGGCGTGACCCAGCTCATGTACGAGGGCGCGCCTAACGAGCCCGATTTCGGCCGCTTTTGGAAAATGATCGAAGAGCATGGCGTCACCATTTTCTACACCGCCCCCACCGCGATCCGCGCTTTCATCAAGGCGGGCGACCAGTTTCCTGAAAAACACGATCTCACCTCGCTCCGCCTCCTAGGCTCTGTCGGTGAGCCGATCAATCCGGAAGCCTGGAACTGGTATTACGAAAAAATCGGCGGTTCCCGATGCCCGATTGTCGATACCTGGTGGCAGACGGAAACCGGCGCCATCCTGATCTCCCCGCTCCCCGGCGCAACCCCCTGCATCCCCGGCACCGCCACCCGGCCTTTCTTCGGAATCGATGCCGCCATCCTTGATGAATACGGCAACGAGTGTCCGCCCAATGTCGATGGCCGGCTCGTCATCCGCAAGCCATGGCCCTCCATGACGCGCACCATCTACGGGGATAAAGCGCGTTTTCATAAAACCTATTTTTCCGATTATCCCGGGATCTATCTCGCCGGAGACGGGGCGCGGCGTGATAAAAAGGGCAATTTCTGGATTATCGGGCGCTTGGACGATGTCCTGAACGTCTCAGGCCACCGCCTCGGCACCGCTGAGATCGAAAGCGCCCTCGTCTCCCATCCTAGCGTCGCCGAGGCTGCGGTCGTAGCCCGTCCGCACGACCTGAAAGGCCAGGCCATCGCCGCTTTTGTCACCCTGAAACTTGGCTATGAATCGTCGGAAGATCTCGGAAAAGAACTGCGCGACCATGTGGGCCACGTCATTGGCGCGATTGCAAAACCCGAGGAGATCCATTTCACTCCCGTCTTGCCAAAAACACGTTCCGGGAAAATCATCCGCCGGCTGTTGAAAGAGCTTGTCACCACAGGCACCATTTCGGGAAATGTCACCACCCTTGAAGATGTCGGCGTGATCGAACTCCTGCAAAAACTGTTGAAAAAGTAATGTCCTAACATGACTTCCACCCGATATATAATCTGCCGCATTGCCCAGGCGTTTGGCTACAGCCGGAAAAACATCCGCATGAGCGATGCCGCCGGAGAAACGCACCTTTTAAAAGAAGCGGAGGCACACCTCGGCCAGGCGACATGGCAGGATGTCGAGGGTATCGAACAGCTTTCCGTGGAGTATTGGAACTTGCGGAAACTGATCAAGGAGCGTGATCGGGTTGCCCGGGACCTCGATATTTGCAAGCTCAGCCTCGACCAGGCCCATGATGAACGGGCCAGCCTGCTTGGAATCTCCAACGAGCCGTTTGAGGATCTCATCGCGGAACGGCAGGAAGTGCTCGTCGAGCTCGAAGACCTTGCCCGGAAACGCGACCGGATTGTCGCCAGCGCCAGGGATATCCGGCGTATCCACGATGGCATCAAGACCAAACAGGAAGTCCTCACCAAGGAGGGCAATCACTCGGCAGATGAGCTTGCGCAAATTTCAACGCAGCTTGCGGATCTGAAAAAAGATTTCTCCGCTCTCAAAAGCGAGCGTCATCTCGTCGCCGAAAAAATCGAGCTTGGCGATGCGCGGGTCGATGAAATCGAAACCCAGATCCGCGACCGTAAAAAAGAGCGCCGTGAAAAGGCCTCGGAAGCCTTCCAGCATATCGGCGATGCGAACCAGCAAATGTCCGTCCTCCGCGCCGAGCTCAGTGTCCTGGATACCCAGATGCGGCAGCTCTATACGGAAATCGGCCGCCACGTCAGTCGCAACGCGGCACAGAATCCCGAATGCGCCAAAGCCTGTAAAACATACCACGGCCTTGTCGACGTCATGCGTGCCCTGCGTAAATCGATCTCCTACAACCACAAGCTCGCGGACTTGTCCTGAACCGGTTAGCGGAGCGCCTTGCTGGATCGTGGCGGAATCTGAATATCCGCATTCCATATCTGCCACGCCTTTACAACCCGGCGTTTCCCTGCCACACCCCTGAAAGTTTAAGCAGCACTTCCGCTCCATTATGCCCAAAGACACCTCAATCCGGAAAATCCTCGTCATCGGCTCCGGCCCCATCGTCATCGGCCAGGGGTGCGAATTCGACTACTCTGGCGTGCAGGCTTGCAAGGCTCTGAAAGAAGAAGGTTACGAGGTCATCCTGGTGAACTCGAATCCCGCCACCATCATGACCGATCCGGAGTTCGCCCACCGGACATACATCGAGCCGATCACGCCGGAATTTGTCGAAAAAATCATCATCCGCGAGAAACCCGATGCGCTCCTGCCCACGCTCGGCGGCCAGACCGCGCTCAATACCTCCATGGATCTTTTCAAATCCGGGACTCTCAAAAAACACCATGTCCGCATGATCGGCGCGAATGCCGAAGCCATCGACAAAGGCGAGGACCGCCACCTTTTCAAACAGGCCATGGAAAAAATCGGCCTCGATATGCCGCGCTCCGGGATCGCCCGCACGATGGGCGATGCCAGGCAGGTCGCGGAGGAAATCGGCAGCTACCCACTCATCGTCCGACCCGCCTTCACCCTTGGCGGACAAGGCGGAGGGATTGCCTACAACCGCGAGGAATTCGAGGAAATCGTCCACCGTGGCCTCGACCTTTCGCCGGTCACCGAAGTCCTGATCGATGAATCCCTGCTGGGCTGGAAGGAATTTGAAATGGAAGTCATGCGCGACTGCGCCGACAACTGCGTCGTCATCTGTTCGATCGAAAACCTCGATCCCATGGGCGTCCACACCGGCGACTCGATCACCGTCGCGCCAATCCAGACCCTGACCGATCGCGAATACCAGATCATGCGCGACGCGTCCTTCGCCGTCATCCGTGAAATCGGTGTCGAAACGGGTGGCTCGAACATCCAGTTCGCCACTGACCCGAAATCCGGCCGCATGATTGTCATCGAGATGAATCCGCGCGTCTCGCGCTCATCCGCCCTCGCCTCGAAAGCCACCGGCTTCCCGATTGCCAAGATCGCCGCCAAACTCGCCGTTGGTTACACCCTTGATGAGCTTCCGAACGACATCACCCGGGTCACTCCCGCCTCATTCGAGCCGACCATCGATTATGTCGTCACCAAAATCCCGCGCTTCACCTTCGAGAAATTTCCTACTGCAAACGCAGTACTTACCACCTCGATGAAATCCGTCGGCGAGGCCATGTCCATCGGCCGCACTTTCAAAGAATCCATGCAGAAATGTCTCCGCTCCTTGGAAACGGGACGCTGGGGCTTCGGCTTCGACAACATGGACCCCCGTTCCCCGACCAAAGACGAAATCACCCGCAAGCTACAGATCCCAAATGCGGAGCGGATTTTCTGGCTCCAGACCGCCTTCGTCCACGGTTGGACCGTGGCGGATATCCATGAAGCCACCGCGATCGACCCATGGTTCCTCGGCCACCTCGAACAGATCGCCAGGGATGGGAAAAATCTCGCCAACCTGGATCTCCGGCAGGCGAAAAAACTGGGGTTTTCCGATCGCCAGATCGCCAAAGCGCGAGCGGCCGCCCCGGCCATCCACGACGTTTCCATACACGGTGAAAAAGACCAGCCCGCCGGAGCACCGCCCCGCGCCGAGCCGGAGCCGGCCCAGGTGGATATTCCCACGGAGGACTCCATCCGAGCCGAGCGCAAAGCCAGGGGCATCATCCCGACCTATCGCCTCGTCGATACCTGCGCCGCTGAATTCGAGGCATACACCCCGTATTTTTACTCCACCTACGGCGATGAAAACGAAGCGCGCCCGTCGGATAAAAAGAAAATCATCATCCTCGGCGGCGGCCCCAACCGCATTGGCCAAGGCATCGAATTCGACTATTGCTGCGTCCACGCCGCCTTTGCCCTCAAGGAACTCGGTTATGAAACGATCATGGTGAACTCCAACCCCGAGACCGTCTCCACCGACTACGACACCTCGGACAAACTTTTCTTCGAACCCCTCACGCTTGAGGACGTCCTCAACATTTGCGATCAGGAAAAGCCCCACGGCGTCATCGTCCAGTTTGGCGGCCAAACGCCGCTGAACCTTGCCGCCGATCTCGAGCGCCACGGGGTTCCGATTATCGGCACCTCGCCAAAATCCATCGAGCAGGCTGAGGACCGCAAATTTTTTTCCGCCCTGCTGGACAAGCTCGGCCTCAAACAGGCCGAAGCCGGCACCGCCACCAATTTGAGCGAGGCCATTGAGATCGCCAACCGCATCGGCTACCCGGTCCTGGTCCGCCCTTCATTCGTCCTCGGCGGGCGCGCGATGATGATCGTTTACAGTGATTCCGAGCTTTTCACATACATGCGCGAGGCGGTAACCGCCTCGCCGGAGCGTCCCATCCTAGTTGACCGTTTCCTCGATAACGCGACGGAAGTCGATGTCGACTGCATCTCGGATGGCGAGACCTCCGTCGTCGGCGCAATCATGCAGCACATCGAGCAGGCAGGCATTCACTCCGGGGACTCCGCCTGCGTCATTCCTTCCTTCTCGCTCTCGGAAAAAATCAAAGCCGAAATCACCGCCGCCGCCAAAAACCTCGCCCGCGAGCTTCAGGTCAAAGGGCTCATGAACATCCAATTCGCCGTAAAGGACGAAGAGCTTTACATCATTGAGGTCAACCCCCGCGCCTCACGCACCGTTCCGTTCGTATGCAAAGCCACCGGCGTATCCCTCGCCAAGCTTGCCGCGAAAATCATGGTTGGAGAAAAATTAGCCGATCTTGGCTACACCGAAACCATAGTCCCCACCCACATTTCAATCAAGGAAGCTGTCTTCCCATGGAACCGTTTCCCTGGCATCGACATCGTCCTGGGCCCGGAAATGAAATCAACGGGCGAAGTCATGGGCATCGATAAGGATTGGGGAATGGCTTATGCGAAATCCCAGATCGCAGCCTTCAATCCCCTGCCTACCGAAGGCAATGTTTTCCTCTCCGTCTCCGACCGCGACAAGGATCGGGCCGTATCCGTCGCCCGCGACCTCTCCGCTCTGGGCTTCAAAATTTTTTCCACCGGCGGCACCCACCAGCGCCTCGTAACCGAAGGCATCGAGTCACAGCGTCTCTTCAAACTCAACGAGCAGGCGCGCCCGAACGTGATCGACATGATGAAAAACAACGAGATCCACTTCATCATCAACACGCCCAGCACTCACGAGGCCCGCGCGGATGAAATTCAGATCCGGTCCACCGCGATCGCCCAAAAAGTTTCCCATGCGACCAATCTCTCCGCCGCCGAAGCCTCCGTCAAAGCCATGCGCTCCCTCAAGGAAAAAGAACTCACGGTCCAAAGCATACAGGAGTATCATGCGTAATCCGTGACCGAGGCTTCGGACAAATCCAGACGAATTCCTCCATGGAAAGCGGGCCTGCAAGCCGCCAAGGCCAATGCGTTTCCCGGCCTCGTGGTTCAGGGAATGATGCTCGCGCTCTTGCTGGGTTATTACTTTTACCCTCCGACCACCCATTTTCTGAATCAGTTGGCTTCGCTCAAGGACCGTTGGAGCTACGGATACTCGGCGATTGCTTCAATCATCGCGGGTGCCCTTATACCGGAAATCATGCGGATCCTGTTTTTCCAGAAATGCAGGCTGGCGCTGAAGAATTTCAAAAACCTGCTGTTCACCATCCCGTTTTGGTGCGCGATGGGTGTGATCGTGGATTTTTTCTACCGCCAGCAAGCCGATTGGTTCGGAACACAAATCACCTTCAGGATTGTAACTACGAAAGTCCTGGTAGATCAATTCCTCTACAATCCTTTGTTTGCCGCACCGGTCGGCGCATGGCTTTACGATTGGAAAAATTCCGGATACCGGCTTCGCGGAACAAGCCGTTTCTTCACCGCCACCTATTACCGGGATGTCGTCGTCCCAATCCTCTTCGCAACTTGGGGCGTATGGCTGCCGATCGTTAGCATCCTTTACTCCTTGCCCGGCCGCCTGCAAATCCCCCTGTTCGCTCTCGCCCTGACGTTCTGGGTCATCCTTTACACATGGATCGGGGAGCAACGCTCTGAAAAAAGCTGACGTGGTGCACTCGGAGGAACTCGAATCCCCAACCTTCTGATCCGTAGTCAGACGCTCTATCCAATTGAGCTACGAGTGCTTTGACCGCGAACTGCGGGCGGGAAAAAGAGCATCTTTCACCCTCGAATGTCAAGAATTTCAGCGTGATTTTAAAATGAGGGGCGGCTGTCCAATTGAAAAATCTGACCCGAGGTGCAGGCCATGTGCTCTTGAAGGAACCAGAGAAACTCCGCTGCGGATTCAACCGTATTGAATTTTCCCAGAGCATGTTGTCCAAGGATCGTTTGCCTGCGCTCCGGCGAAATCGCCCCGGTCATCGGCGTATCCATGAAGCCGGGAAGGATCGTATTGACCCGGACTCCCATTCCGCCAAATGCCGCCGCCAGATCCTTGGTGAGTCCCAGCAACGCCGATTTCGCGGTCGCATAAGCCGCCTGACCCACCCCAGGATGAATCGCCGCGTGGCTCGAAATAAAAATGACATGCCCGTTTCCATACTCCGCCATTCTTTTGATCGCATGCTCCGCACATCGCTTCGCCGCCATAAAATTAAGTTCGAAAACATCGTCCCAAACATTAGCGTCCATCCGGTAAATCGGCTGGTCACGGATCGAACCCGCGCCGCATATCAATAGATCATAATTCCGTCCGGAAAAAAAATCCTTCACCTCCTTCCCATTCATCAGATCCAAATCATTCCGTCCCAACGCTGTGACATCCCAACCTTTTTCTTGGAATCTGGCTGCAATCGCAGTCCCGAATCCTCCCGTCCCGCCCGTGATAATGACATGTTTCAACCCCGCCATTCTCCCCGCGAACAAGCTGTGAATAAAGCGCCAAAAACCTGCGATAAGATGCGGGAAAGCAATACGCAAAACCAAAGCACCCGCTCTTGATCATATCCACCAAGCCGCTTTGCCCAACTTATCATGCGCATGGAACACCCATCGCCACAGCGAGGAACAGTCTTTTTCCGACCTTATGCACACCATTAAGATGATGATCTTGTAAGGTCAAAAAATCGAAGATTCATAGGGATTGGATTAAAATAGCAGCCAGTTCCCATTCCCACCCCGGGGGCCATTGGCACTTGGAAAAAAGCGGAGAGCTGCCATCTTCCGGGGAGTTCCACCCACACATGATTTCCGCGCTAAAACGATTTTTCACACTGCTGCTGGTCTTTGCCATTTTCTTTTTTCTGGTGACCGCGATTCGCACCTATCGATCCGGCGGGAACCTTGCATCCCTGCTTCCTGAATTCCTTCAGAAAAAAGCCTCCACCCGCCCCGAGGCATTCACTCCGTCCGAGAAATCAGCCCTCAATCTCAGCGATGTGGAAATCATTTCCCGGCTCAATCAGGAATACGCCCGCCTCACCAAGGCCGTGGTTCCGTCCGTGGTCAGCATCGATACCGCAGGCATCCGGACAGAAAGGTTGATGGATTTCCGCGGCCGTTCGTTGATCAGAAGTTACCCGACCCAGGGCCAGGGTTCCGGAGTGATCGTCAGCAAGGAAGGCCACATCATCACCAATCACCACGTCATTGCCGGCCAACAGAAAATCCGCATCACCCTGCATGGGGGAAAAACCTACTCCGCCACCATGATCGGCGAGGATCCCCTACTCGATATCGCCGTGATCAAAATCGATTCGAAGGAAACTTTCACTCCGCTCAAGCTTGGCGACTCGTCGCTTGCGGAGGTTGGCCAGCTTGTCTTTGCGGTTGGCAATCCATTCGGCCTTGGAGAAACCGTGACCCAGGGGATCATTTCCGCAAAGGAGCGTTCGCTCTCGGACAATCAGCGCGATCTCTTCCAGACCGATGCGGCGATCAATCCGGGAAACTCCGGCGGCCCGCTGGTGAATCTCACGGGTGAAATCATCGGCATCAATGTGGCAATTTTCAGCGTGGATAAAGACAACCCGAGCTTCCAGGGCGTCGGCTTTTCCATCCCCTCGAACGATGTCCGCGAAGCCCTTGAGCAAATCATCAGGCGCGGCCGCCCGATCCGCGGTTTCCTCGGGGTCCAGATGCGCGACCTCGATCCCACCGTCCGCTCCGACCTCGGCTATGAACAAACCACCGGGTCCGCCGTAATTGGCATCACGCCCGGCTCGCCTGCCGAAGCCGCGGGCCTGAAGCCGGACGATGTCATCCAATCCTACAACGGCAAACCCATCACCGACACGCGCCAGCTCATATCCCTGGTGCAACGGTCCAGGATCGGGGCGAAAATCAAAATGCAGGTTTGGCGGGCGGGCAATTTCATTGAAATAACCGCAACCATTGTGGAAAGCACATCGGCCGTGACAGCCGAAGTCAGAGCATCGAAAAACAACTCCCGGGACAATCTCGAAATCCTCCAGAGCGTGGGGATCGAGGTGCGTGACCTTTCCACCAACGAGCGCCTGCGCGGATTCCGGGGAGTCGTCGTCACCCGCATTCTGCCCTCCGGCCTGGCCGCGAATATCCTCCAAGCCGGTGATCTGGTCATCGCGCTCGACAATTCCCAGATCCCCAATGCGAACGCCTTTTATCTTCAGCTCGCCGCCTCGGCAGCAGTGCAGCCCACTGGCTTCCACTTGATACGCGAAGGGAAACCCATACGCGTGCACCTTCCCGCCCCGCAAAAATGAAATCTTTCGCGCCGCAATCGCGTCTTCCTTCCGATGAGCTCCAATAAAGTGCCCTACTTTTTTCTCGGCCTGGCCGCCATCCTCGCTGCCGCCGCGCTCGCCTTGCTGATCATTCGCCCGGGCAGCGGGAAACCGCCGGTAACCGTTCCGCCCGGGCCTTCCGCCCCGGAAAATGCCAAGGTGCCCGAGCCTATCGATGGCATCGACCAACCCATGCCTGTCGAAACAGCCGAGGAAATCCTGGCAAATCTTGGGGTCGGTTTCGCCACCGTGGATCCGGCGGACCTGATCGCCCGGATTGGTGAAGCTTTGGAAAAAGGTGACATCCCGAAAGTATCAAAACTCATCGGCAAAGACGCGCTCGATCCCGAAAACCTGGCGAAGCTCCAGGCTCTGGCGACCAGCGAGCCATTGAAACTCCGCAGGCCCGGCGGGGTCCGTGAAGTCGGCGAGATGGAACTCAACAGCCTCGCCCGCTGGGCCTTGGAACTCGATCAGCAGGAAGCCGGCCGCGATCGGATTTTCTTCGACCTGCGCCGCGAGGACGGGAAATGGATGGTAGAGAAAATGACCCTGCCCCCCGCACCTGGTGAACCCATCCCCAAAGCGATTTTCGCCGATTCCCTGGGCGTTGCGGACACTTTTTTACAGGCGGTTTTGAAGCAGGACTTCGAGTTTGCCCGCGACTTCGTCGATACCAAGGCGGTCTCGGAAGCGAAAATCGCCGCCCTCTGCATCCTTTTTGAAGAAGGCGAATACCGCATGAGATCTTCCAAGCCCCTGCGCGCGATGTTCAACCGCGAAGACACTGTCGGCTATCTCGCCAATGTGGAAACGACCGATGGCAGGCAGAGCGCGCAGTTTGCGATCAACCTCCGCCAACCGCCGGCACCCGCCAACTGGATCGTGTCCGAAATCAATCTCGACCAGTTGCTCGCCGACTACTCATCCCGGGTGGCCGGCGGGGACGCTTACTATTCGCCACTCGTGAAAAATCCTGCCGGCGGTGAAACCCTCGCCCTCTATTTTGACTTTGATGAGGACGCGATCAGTCCGCGTACGCGCCGCCAGTTGGAAATTGTCGCGCTGATGTTGAAAAGCGATCCGGCGAAAAAAATCACCCTCAGCGGTCATACCGATGCCCTCGGCACAGCCGAATATAACGATGGCCTGTCTTCAAACCGCGCCCAGGTTGTCCGCGATTTCCTCGCGGAGGCGGGTGTCTCTGCCGGGCAAATCATCACCATCGCCAAGGGTGCCAGCCAACCCCGCCGCCCGAACGTCACGGAAACCGGCGATGACGATCCCGATGGCCGCCGCGCCAACCGCCGGACGGAAATTTATCTGGATTTCTGAACGGATTTTACCCGCGCCGGTATTTTTTTACCGTGAAGTCGGGATGCTGCTCCAAAGTTTCAACTCTTGGAAAATCAGCTTCGAATTTCGAGAGAAAAGTATCGCCCGTATGGGATTCATGCACATGGCTGACCAGCCAGACGTCGATCCTGTCCCGAAGGGCGAGGTAGATTTCCGCACCCCCAATGACGAAGATTTCCCCTTCCAAGGATGAAATTTGATCGACGTTATGGATCACCTCGACTCCTTCGCAATGCCAGCTCCGATCGCGGGTGAGGACGAAGTTTTTCCGCTTCGGCAGTGGTTTGCCGATGGATTCAAAGGTTTTGCGGCCCATAAGGATGGGGTGGCCGAGGGTGGTTTTTTTGAAAAAGGCGAGATCTTCCGGCAAATGCCAGGGCAGCTTGCCATCGCGCCCGATCACCCGATCCGGACCCATGGCGACAATCGCGGTCAGGTGGGGCATGGCTAGATGGCGACGGGGGCTTTGATATGCGGGTGTGGATCGTAGTTTTCCAAGCGGATGTCTGCAAATACGAACGCATCAATGGAAGTAACCTTCGGATTGACCCAAAGTGTGGGTAGTGGCCGCGCTTCGCGGCTCAGTTGCAGCTCGGTTTGTTCAAGGTGGTTTTGATAAAGATGGAGATCGCCGAAGGTGTGGATGAAATCGCGGACTTCGTAGTCGCAGACTTGGGCGATGAGATGGGTCAGCAGGGCGTAGGAGGCGATGTTGAAGGGCACGCCGAGGAAGAGATCGGCGCTGCGTTGGTAGAGCTGGCAGGAAAGGCCGGGCCGTGCGGCGCCCGTTGGCTGGTGCACGTAGAATTGGAACAGGAGGTGGCAGGGCGGCAGCGCCATTTGGCTGACCTGGCCGACATTCCATGCGGAGACGATGTGCCTGCGGGAGGAGGGGTTGCCCTTGAGATCGTCGATCAAGAGGGCGATCTGATCGATCACCCGGCCGCCGCTGGTTTCCCAGGCCCGCCATTGCTTGCCATAGACCGGGCCGAGCTCGCCATTCGCGTCCGCCCATTCGTCCCAGATGGTCACGCCGTTTTCCTTGAGATAGGCTGTGTTGGTCTCGCCTTTGAGAAACCACAAAAGCTCATGAATGATCGAGCGGAGATGGAGTTTCTTGGTTGTCAGGCAGGGAAAACCGGCGCGCAGATCGAAGCGTGCCTGCCGCCCGAAGACCGAAAGCGTGCCGGTGCCGGTGCGGTCGCCGCGCACCTCGCCATTTGCCAGGACATCGCGCAACAGGTCATGGTAGGGTTTCATGCCTTATTCAATACTTCCCGGGCTGCCAATCAACCCCGGATTTGTTCACTGCTCCGGCGGCGTTGATTGAATATCTGGGTCTCGCGGAAGCCCGCATCCGTGGCGAGCCTGCGGGCTTTTGCGAAATCGCGGCCCAGCTCTTGTGGAGCATGCGCGTCCGAGGAAATAACCAGCCCGATGCCTGCGGAACATGCCAGCTCCAGGAATCTCGGCGCGGGATAAGCCTCGGCGCAGGGCTTGTGCCAGCCGGCGGTATTCAGCTCGATGACCGACCCGTTGGCGGCGATGGCTTCGATCACGGGCTCGTAAAAGCGATCAAGATCGCCCGCCGGGGCGTAGGCGAATTTTTTCACCAGATCCGGGTGGGCGAGGATATCGAATAGCCCGCTTTCCGCCATTTCCGCATAGGTCTGCCAATACTCGCCCCAGACGGCCTCGACATCGGTTTCCGCCCATTTCCCGAGCCATTTCGGATTATCAAAATCCCAGTCTCCAAGATAATGAACGGAGCCGATGAGATAATCCCATGGGTATTTTGCGGAAAGTCCGGCGATGAAATTTTCGCATCCTTTGATCCAGTCGCACTCCAGTCCGGCGCGGATATTGAGGCGTGAACCGGCAGCGGTTTTTGCCCGCAGGATCCAATCGAAATATTCCGGCAGATCGCGCTCCAACATCCGCCATTCATCGAAGGGTTCGGGTCGGCACGGGGCGTGGTCGGAAATGCCGTATTCGCTGAGACCTGCGGCGACTGCGGCTTCGACATATTCCTCAGGCTGGCCGACGGCGTGTTTGCAAAGCGGCGTGTGGCTATGATAATCGGCGGGCATTGGCAGAGAATTTAGGGCGGTTTGGAAAATGTTGAAACGCGCAAATTTCACTGCGGCAGAGCGCTACGTCGCCAGCGGAGTTCATGAATTGAAGGTTGAATCGGATCGGGCTGCACCGCAGTTTGGGTTGTGCCGAGAAAAGTCCGTGACCTGATTAAAGACCTTACCGCCGCCGGGTTTTGTCAGATTTCCGGGGCAGGAAAAGGATCGCATAGGAAATATGTTCATGCGAAATTTCCCGGGTCAGTTACGATTAGCGGGCATGAAAATGCCGATGCGAAAACAATATCAGGAAAAGCAGACCCGAAAAGCAATTGAGAAGGTTGTAAAATGAAAGCGATTGATCGATACCATAAATGGGTGGAATGGAGTGACGAGGATCAGGTTTATATCGGAAAATGTCCCGACTTGATGACGGGAATCCATGGAGACGATCCGTTGAAGGTGTTTGCGGAGCTATGCGAGACCGTAGATGACATCATCGGTCACTTTGAAAAGTCAGGGCGGGTTCTGCCTGAGTCGAAGACCCGCCCGATGATGGAATTGGCGTGAGGGAGTTCACATTATGCATCCGAACTCCCTTTCAAAATACCGGCCCTTTCCGGCGATCTCCTTGCCGGACCGCACCTGGCCGGATCAGACGATCTCACGTTCTCCGATCTGGTGTTCGGTGGATCTCCGCGATGGCAATCAGGCGCTTCCGCAGCCGATGTCGATTGAGGAAAAAATCGAGTTTTTCGAGTTGCTCGTACGGATCGGATTCAAGCAGATCGAGGTCGGCTTTCCCTCCGCTGCGGATACCGAATTCAATTTCCTGCGCCGTCTGATCGATGAAAACCGGATTCCGGAAGATGTGACGATCCAAGTCCTCGTGCAGACCCGCGAGCATCTGATCCGCCGCAGCTTCGAGGCGATTGATGGCGCGAAACGGGCCATTGTGCATATCTATAACTCCACCTCGCCACTCCAGCGTCGCGTGACATTCGGCGATGCGAGTCGTGAATCGATCCTGCAAGTGGCGGTCGATGGAGCGCAGTTGGTCAAGGACCTTGCTGCGACCATTCCAGAGACAGAAGTGATCCTCCAATACTCGCCCGAATCCTTTTCCGATACCGAGCTCGATTATGCCTTGGAGGTTTGCAATGCGGTGATCGAGGTCTGGCAGCCGACGCTGGCGAAAAAAATGATCGTCAACCTGCCGGATACGGTGCAATGGACGACGCCCAACATCCACGCCGACATGATCGAGTGGATGGGCCGTCATTTGAATCAACGCGATGCGGTGATCCTCTCGCTGCACACCCACAACGACCGCGGCACCGGTGTTGCCGCAACCGAGCTTGCCCTGATGGCTGGCGCTGACCGGGTGGAAGGCACTCTTTTCGGAAATGGCGAACGGACCGGAAATCTCGATATCGTGACGCTCGCACTCAACATGAACAGCCACGGAATTGAGACCGGATTGGACTTTTCCGACCTCACCGATATCCGCCGGAAGTATGAAAGATTCACCCGGCTGATGGTGCCGGAGCGCCAGCCCTATGCGGGCGAGCTGGTGTTCACGGCCTTTTCAGGATCGCATCAGGACGCGATCAAAAAAGGTCTGGATCGACGGGAAAAGGAAGCCGCTGGCAACCCCGGCCTGGTCTGGGGCGTCCCGTATCTCACCATCGACCCGCAGGACATCGGCCGATCCTATGAGGCGATCATCCGCATCAATTCCCAATCCGGAAAAGGCGGCGTCGCCTACGTTCTTGACCGCGAGCACGGCTTTGATCTACCGAAATCCATGCATCCCCTGGTTGGCAAACACATCTATGACCTGGCCGACGAGCATGGCCGCGAATTGACCACCGACGAGATCCGGGAGGCGTTTTTCGAGCATTTCGTGAATGTTGAATCACCGCTCGCAGTCACGGAATACCAGCTCGTGCACAAGCCGGGCGGCGGACATGTGCATTGCGATGCGACTATTTCGCTGGCAGGCACAATCCATAAGATCGAGGGCGATGGAAACGGCCCGATCAATTCATTTGTCCATGCCTTGGAAAGCGTCGACTTGAAAGATTTCAAAGTCACCGACTATCGCTCCCATGCGGTGCAGGGTGGCTCGGACGCAAGTGCCGCAGCTTACGTCCAGCTGCAGCACGAGGATGGACGCCTGCTATGGGGCACCGGCGTTGACTCATCCATCGAAATGGCCGGATTGAAAGCGCTGGTGACGGGCTGGAATCTGTTGCGCTGAAAAACGCGGGATTACTAAGGCACGATGACGACTTGTCCGGCTTCGAGGCCGGCGGTGATTTCGGTGCTTTCTTCGGAGGATCGGCCCCGGGTGACGACACGTTGTTCGGTTTTACCGTCCGCGAGTTTCACTTCAACGGTCCAGCCTTTGGGGCCGAATTTGAATGCCTTGTTGGGCAGGGATAAGGATTTTTCACTTGAGTAGGAGGTAATCTGGATGCGCAGGGACTGGCCGGCGACCATGGCCGGGCTTTCCGGCCACTCCGCGGAGAATGTCGCGGTGTAGGTTTGATCGGGATTCGGAGTGGTCGCAAGTGACTTGAGCGTCACCGGAATCGGAACATCCT
This sequence comes from Akkermansiaceae bacterium, assembly GCA_014379305.1. GTDB lineage: Bacteria > Verrucomicrobiota > Verrucomicrobiia > Verrucomicrobiales > Akkermansiaceae > Luteolibacter. Next base: position 8,961 of record JACMMB010000058.1, on the reverse strand, counting down.
CACGGCCCTCTAGAATCGCGATGCCTTGCGTTTCCGCAACCAAAACCCGGGCACTCGCCTGATCAAGGAATGCATAAGCGATCAGGTTTGCCTTGTTTGGAATGAAGGTGGCCAGCGTTTTGTGGACGGGTGGCTTGCCCTGGGGAACAAGAGTTTTGATGAGTTCGCCGGTGGTCCATTTTCCTGAATCGATGGAACCGTAATAAAACACACCGTCGCCCGGAGCCTTCAATTCGAAGAGGCTGCGGTCCTTTTCCAGTTTGGAAAGGGATTCCCTGTTTCTTTCCAGAGCAGTTTTAAGGCCCGTAAGCTCGATTCTTTTCAGCTCGATGGAACGCGGCAAATCCTGCTGGCCTTTGTCGAGCTGTAACGCGGTGTCATCGCGTCTTTCGGTGAGGGAAATGTGTTGGCGCGGAAGCGAAACCTCAAGTGTCCGGCGGTGGTCGAGCGTTTCCATGCGGAGGGCGAACTCGGCGCTTTCCACGGCATCGCGCTGTTTCTGAAGGATGATTTCCTCGGTGTTTTCAGTCAGGTCGTCCGCCTCATACATTTGCAGCAGCTGCTTGAGTTCTTCCTGGTAGGAATACAGAAGTTGCTCCTGTCGCTTGAGGGATTGGGCGGCGGATTCTTCCAAGGTTTTGCGTTTGGTTTCGACGAAATATTTCAATTCCTCGGCGGCGGTTTCGGCATTTCGCCTGAGGCGTGTCAGTTGCTCAGGCACGGTTTTTTCCAAAGTGAGAAGCTCAAGCCCGGCTTGGGCAATGCTGAGTTCCTGCCCGGCAATGGAGTGGCGGGTATCGGCGATTTTTTTGTCGATTTCCCCAGCGTCGAACACGATCAGCGGCTGGTTTTTTTTCACCGAGCCGCCATGATCGACGATTTCGATGATCTTGAAATCCGACCATGCATCCGCATCGAGTTGGATTGAAGTGGTTTCCTCCGGGAGGGCGGTGGCGGCGAAGCTGTGAGTGATGAAAAACGGTTTCATTTCCAAGGTGAGCTCTCCTGCATGAGCGCTGGCGGCGATGAGTGCCGGAATGAGGTGGTGGAGGCGGGCCATGTTGAAGAAGGGCGAATGAAGCACAAGACAAAGCCCGGTTCAAGCGGCACCTCTCGACTTGCGGGCGAGCCATATGGGCAGCAACCGAAGTTTCTTTGCAAGCGGGGCTGCCGGCACCTGGTGCTCGACGACCTCGTAACCCTCACGCTCAAGATTCCGGGTCAGGCTGGGCATTTTCCGGGTGCCTGCGATGGCGAGCAGGCCGCCGGGCTGGAGCGCTTCGTAAGTGGCGGATAGCCACCGCTTGTCATTTACCAAAAGTCGTTGGCGGGAGCCGAGCGGGGCGGAATCGAGGTGAATCATGATCGCATGCAGGCACCCGGATTGCTTGTTGAGAGCGGCCGGCCCCGGATCGGTTTCAAGGCTTACGCGCGGATCGTTGACACAGGTATCAGGAAAAAACCTGAGGTTCCAATCCGGCAGTTCGGCGCGATTTTCCGCAACATGATAAGTGGCGCGTTTTTGAGGGAGTTCCCTGATGATGGCCTGGAGCATGTGGCCGAGACCGAGGCCGACCATCCAGATCCTGGGTTGGCGGGCGGGGCGGAAAGGTGCGGCGGCGAGTTTTGCAAGCTCTTCCTCACTGGCGCGGGTTGCGGGGCCACAGATTTGCTGGCCCTGCACAAGTAGATAATGGCGGCCGTCATGCTCCTGGAGGACGAGCGGGGTGCCGTCGTCGAGAATCGTTTCGGCGAGGGTGATGCGTGGTTTCATGTGGCTTGCTGCTTGCTAGAGTGATGGATTTTTGTTAATCGACAACCACCATGTCAGAAGAACCACCAAGTCAAGTGCCGGGCACTCCTCATATAGAAACATCAATCTATACCAAGGAGCAGAAAGATAAGAAGTTGATCGCAGGCTTACTGGGCATTTTGCTCGGTTGGACGGGAGCGCATAAATTTTTTCTTGGGTACACCAAGGAAGGCGTGATTCAGCTCATTGTGAGTTTGGTTACCTGCGGGGTTTTCGGGATTGTCGGCCTGATTGAAGGGATTATTTACCTGACAAAATCAGACGACGAATTTGTTGCTACCTACCTGGTTGGCCGCAAAGGTTGGCTATGACGCTGGCTGGAGGTTTTGAATCCTAACAAAATAAAACCCCGGCCTTGGCGGTCGGGGTTTTTTGGGTTTGAATTTTTTTTCCAAAGCGGTTTCCCGCCGTGGCATCAGAGGCTTCCTTTAAGAACGGAAGATGGTTTGAAACCGACCGATTTGGAGGCCGCGATTTTCAATGCTTCACCGGTCTTCGGATTACGACCGAGGCGTGCGGCACGCTTTTTGACTTCAAATGTTCCAAATCCGATGATCTGGACTTTCTTATCTTTCTTCACGCCTTTGGCGATGGAGGAGAGGACGGCGTCGAGGGCTTCTTCGGCAGCACGCTTGGTTGCTTCTTTGCCGAGGGAGTTTTGGATGGCTTCTACGAGTTCTGCTTTGTTCATGGCAAAGGCGTTTGTGCGAATGACAGTGCTTGTTGGCAAGTCAAAAGCTTAACTGGATGAAAGGATTTTTCCAAAGTGGTTCCTTGACTTGATGATGGATTCTCGCTTGTCGGCATCATGTTTCATCGTGTCGGGCTCTGGATATGCGAAATCCCGCATCCAGCAATCCATCCATGCGAAGCCGAATGCCGTGGTCGGGCAGAGGGATTATTTCATATCTGATGCTGATTTCATCATAGGAATCCCGAGCTTGTGAAATTTTTCACAAATAGCTCTTGCGGTGAAACGGCGGGATCGATATCACCCATCGCCTGACCGTTTCACGGAACCCTTTCAACATGCGTTTTGTCAGTATTTCATTCTTCCTGTGGCTATTCGGCCTCGTTACAGCATTCGCCGCGCCGGCAGCTGGACACGCCGCCGAGCATCACGCCTTACCGTTGAATGCCCAGCCGCTGCATAGCTTTCTTCCGGTAACCAACTCTATGATCATGGTGTGGATCGCAGTCGGCCTGATTGTCCTCTTCTGTCGCGCCGCGACGCGCGAGATGGCACTGGTTCCCACAGGTTTCCAAAACTTCTCCGAATGGGCGATTGAGTCTCTTTACGATTTCCTTGAAAACCTCATGGGTCCGCATCTTACCGGTCGCACCTTCTGGTTCTTCGGCTCGGTTTTCTTCTTCATCCTAGTCAGCAATTACCTCGGCCTGATTCCGGGTGTCGGCACCGTGGGCTGGCACCTCAAGGATACCGAAGGCCACGCCGCCGGATTTCTGCCAATCCTGCGCGGTGGCAATGCCGATATCAACATGACCGCCGCGATGTCGTTCACGTTCGCGATTCTCTGGTTCTACTGGGCGATCACGGAGAACGGAATCAAAGGCCTCGCGGCGCACATTTTCGCGCCCAAAGGAAACTTCAAGGGCATCATGCTGGTGATGATGGTTCCCATCTTTCTTTTCGTCGGAGTCCTTGAAATCATCTCCATCGCGATCCGGCCGGTGGCACTTTCCTTCCGGCTCTTTGGAAATATCTATGGCGGCGAGCAAACACTTGAGAAGCTCATGGATTTGGTTCCCAAATGGCTCGCGTTTCTTCCCGCCCTGCCATTCTACTTCATGGAGTTGCTGGTCGGATTCGTCCAGGCTCTCGTTTTCACTCTCCTCTGCGCGATTTTCCTGAAGCTGATCTGTGACCACGGAGAAGAGGCGCATCACTGAAATTTCCACAAGCTGACCATGGCATGACCGTGGGGCTTGCAGAAAACCACAACCAACAACAAAGAAACTAACAGAATATGTTCACTAAAGCATTCGCAGTCGCACTAGCCGCCCTGGGCGGTGGTCTTGGTATCGGTATCCTCGGTTCGAAAGCGGCGGAAGCCACCGGTCGCAATCCCGGTGCCGCCACTCCGATCCTGGTGATCTCGATCATTCTCGCGGCGCTGATCGAGGGTATCTTCATTCTCTCGGCCTTCGCTGTGCCTTTCTAAGTATCCCGCCGCGCCCGTCTCCGGACGGGCGCGGCAACCTTTTCTTCCCAACGCGTTTTCCAGCCATGACGACCTTTTTTGCAGTAGTAGCCGATCAACCGGGCGCCTTCCAAACGACCAAGGATACCTTCGGTCTGAATGGTCCCTTCTTCATCGCGCAGGTCATCAATTTCTTCCTGGTGATGTTTGTCCTGAAAAAATTCGCATTCGGCCCGATTCAGGAAATGCTCGTCCAGCGCCGCACCCGCATCCAGGAGGGTGAGGAAAAACTCAAGCGCATCGAGAAACAACTGGCCGACTCCGAGGCCAATACCGCCGCCGCCATCGCAAGGGCGAATGAAGACGCCGTCCGCCTTATCACCGAAGCGAAGGAAGGTGCCGCCGCATTTTCCGAGCAAAAATCCCAAGAGGCCATTGCCAATGCACAAGGCATTCTCGCAAAAGCCGAGGCCGCTGGAAATGCCGACCGCGAGCGCATTTCCATCGAGCTCAAGCGTGAGTTCGGTCGACTGGTTGCAGCCACCACCTCACAAGTTACCGGCAAAGTCCTCACCGACGAGGATCAAAGCCGCATCAACGAGGATGCGCTCTCCAAGGTCGGCAACTGATTTCCCCTTTCATTCAAAACCAATGAAAATTTCCAAAGTCGCCGCCGCCACCGCACGCCGCTTTTTCGGCTTGTGCCAGGTGAACGGACAGCTTGATGACGACAAGCTGCGCGACGTGGTATCGAAACTCATCGCCGCCCAGCCGCGCGACTATCGTGCGATCCTGGCAGCGATCCAGCGCCTCGCCCGGCTGGAAGCGAGCCGCCGTGAAGTCCTTGTGGAAAGCGCGACCGAGCTTGATTGGAACTCCCAACAACGCGTCGCCAGCGGCCTGGCGAAGGACTATGGCGACAAACTCACCATCGAATACAAGATCAACCCCGCCCTCCTCGGAGGCCTCCGCATCCGTGTCGGCGATGATGTTCTGGACGGCTCTGTGCAAGGCCGCCTTGACCGGCTCTCCAAAGCTTTCTAACCCGTTTCTCTGAAAATTTTCCCAAACCTCCATCCATTCCCATGAGCAGCATCCTCCAGGACATCGAAAAACAAATCGCGGGCATTAGCTCCAGCGTTGAGAAAACCAATACCGGGACGGTCCGCAAGGTCGGTGATGGCGTCGCCATTGTCGAAGGGCTTTCAGACGTCATGCTCAATGAAATGATCGAGTTCGATGGCGGCGTGACCGGCATGGCTCTCAATCTGGAGGAAAGCGAAGTCGGAGTCGTTCTGCTTGGCGATTACGCCGCCGTCACTCAAGGCGCGCTTTGCCGGACTACCGGAAAACTTCTCTCCGTCCCCGTCGGCGAGGCGCTGCTTGGCCGCGTTGTCAATGCCCTCGGCGCCCCTATCGATGGCAAAGGCGAAATCGCCGCTTCCGCCCGTTACCCGATGGAGAAAATCGCTCCCGGCATTATCAAGCGCAAATCCGTTTCCGTCCCGGTCCAAACCGGCATCATGGCAATTGATGCAATGGTTCCGATCGGCCGTGGCCAGCGCGAGCTGATCATCGGTGACCGTGCGACTGGCAAATCCACCATTGCCGTCGATACGATCATTTCCCAGGCGCAGCAGAACAAGGCCGCGGAGCAAGGCAAGCTGCAGAACCACAAGCCGATGTATTGTATCTATGTCGCCATCGGCCAGAAGCTTTCCAACGTTGCCCGGATCCAGAAAATTTTGGATGATGCCGGCGCGATGGAATATACAACCATCGTCTCGGCTTCCGCTTCCGATGCCGCTGCGATGCAGTATCTCGCCCCCTATGCCGGTTGCTCGATTGCAGAGTATCTCATGGATAAGGGCCAGGATTGTCTGATCGTGTTCGACGACCTTTCCAAGCACGCTGTCGCCTACCGCCAGGTTTCCCTGATTCTCCGCCGCCCCTCCGGTCGTGAGGCTTATCCGGGCGACGTTTTCTACCTCCACTCCCGTCTGCTTGAGCGTTCCGCACGGCTTTCTGAAGCGGCCGGTGGCGGTTCGCTGACCGCCCTGCCGATCATTGAAACCCAGGCAGGCGATGTTTCCGCTTACATCCCGACCAACGTGATCTCGATCACCGATGGCCAGATCTACCTGGAAACCGACCTTTTCTACCAAGGTATCCGCCCTGCGATTTCGGTCGGCCTGTCCGTTTCGCGGGTAGGTTCCGCCGCCCAGACGAAGACGATCAAATCCGTCGCCGGAACCACGAAACTCGATCTCGCCCAGTATCGCGAGCTACAGGCCTTCGCGCAGTTCGGCTCCGACCTGGATGCCTCGACCAAAAAGAAACTCGAACGCGGGGCGCGCATCGTCGAGCTATTCAAGCAAAACCAGTATTCGCCGCTCAGCATGGAGGTCGAATCGATCTACCTCTTCGCCATGCAGAACGGTTTCTTTGATGATGTCGCCGTGAAAGACATCGGACGCTGCCAGGATGCGATGGGCGAATTCTTCAATACCCGCAAAGGCGAGCTGTTAGACAAGATCCGCAACGAAAAGCCGGATCTCAAAAAAGACGCCGCCATGGTTGATGCGGTCAAGCAGGCCCTCGGCGATTTCAAGAAATCCTGGAAATAAAATTCCATCTCCGCTCCTAGTTTTTCTCCTTTATGGCCAACCTCCGAGACATCCGTCGCCGAATCAAATCGGTAAAGAACACCGCCCAGATCACCCGGGCGATGCAGCTCGTCGCGGCCGCCAAGATGAAGAAAGCTCAGGACCAAGCCTTGGCCGGTCGTGATTACTCAAAACAATTGAACTCGGTCCTGAGCAATATCAGCCAGAATCATTCCGAGGAAACCAGCCACCCTCTGCTCGAAGTTCGGGAAGGAAACCGCGAGCTTGTGCTTGTGATTTCCACGGACAAGGGACTTTGCGGACCGCTGAACACCAACCTTGCCAAGAAACTCCGCTCTTCCACATCCGCTGACGCCGATTACGTCACGGTTGGCCGCAAGCTGCGCGTCATGCTGGAGAAGCTCAAAAAAACCATTCTCGCCGATTTCACCGTCAAAGACCCGGTTCCTTTCGCAGACGCCCGCGCAATCGCCACCTTCCTTTCCAAGCAGTTTCTTGAGGGCAACTACGACAAGGTATCCATTGCTTATACCCGCTTCGTCAACACCCTGACCCAGATACCCGAAGTCATCACGCTGCTTCCTGTCCAAGCTCCGACCGCCGTTGCCGACGCCACCCCGACTGCGGAATCCGACTACCTGTTCGAGCCAACTCCGGCTGATGTGCTGGCTTCAATACTGCCGCTCTACGTCAATTTCCTGGTATACCAGGCGCTGCTCGAAGCGCGCGCCACGGAACACTCCGCCCGGATGGTCGCCATGAAAGCCGCCACCGACAACGCCAAGAAATTCATCAAGGAGCTCACCCTCCAATACAACAAAGTCCGTCAAGCCGCCATTACCGCCGAGCTTCTCGAAATCACCACCGCGATGAAGGCGATGGAATGATCCAAATCTCCAATCTCAACTATATAATACTATGAAATTCACACTCGCTATTATTCCCGTTGCGTCGCTGTTATTATCAAATTGCGCCACAATAATGTCCTCGCAAGCGGTTCCCACGACAATCGATAGCACCCCAAGCAAGATGGCTTATAAAGTTATCGATGAGACGGGCGCGGTTGTTTCCCAAGGATACACTCCCTCGACCGTTACACTAAGTCGTTCGGCCGGTTATTTCAAACCTGGCAAATATACGATAGAAATCAGCAAAAAGGGCAGGGTTGTCGGCAAGGAAAGCGTCTCAGCTACTGTCAGTGGTTGGTATTTCGGCAACATTCTCATCGGCGGTTTGATAGGCATGGTGATCGTTGATCCGATGTCCGGAGCCATGTATCGGATGCCTGAGAATGTCACGGTCAGCACGACCTCGATGGCTTCCGCAAGCGAGCCACCCCAAGCTCTCCAAATTGTTGATATTTCAACACTCACATCACAGCAGCGCGGCAAGCTTGTTCGTATCTAACTTGTATTTTCACCACTTCTAACCATGAGCAACCAAGGAACCATCGTTCAGATTATCGGCGCTGTTATTGACGCCGATTTCTCAAAAGCCGACAAGCTGCCGGAAATCTATAACGCACTTGAGATTCAATACGTTCTTAACGAAGTGAATACCAAGTTGGTTTTGGAAGTTCAGCAACACCTTGGCGATGGCTGGGTGCGCGCGGTTGCGATGTCAACCACCGACGGCCTCAAGCGCGGCATGAGTATTGTTGATACGGGAAAAGCGATTGCGGTTCCTGTCGGACGCCAGGTTCTCGGTCGTATTTTCAATGTCACGGGCGACGTCGTCGATGAGAAGCCGGATGTGGCGGACCGCAGCTTGACCCGCCCGATCCATCGCCCGGCTCCGACCCTAACCGAGCAAGCGGTGAACACGGAAGTTCTCGTCACCGGAATCAAGGTCATCGATCTCATCTGCCCCTTCCTCAAAGGAGGCAAGGTTGGTGCCTTCGGTGGTGCGGGCGTCGGCAAGACCGTGGTCATCATGGAGCTGATCAACAACATCGCCAAAAATCACGGTGGTTATTCCGTCTTCGCCGGTGTCGGCGAAAGAACCCGCGAAGGCAACGACCTTTACCATGAAATGATGGAGTCCGGGGTGATCAACGTCGATAATCTCGAGGAGTCGAAGGTGGCTCTGGTCTACGGCCAGATGAACGAGCCTCCGGGTGCCCGTCTCCGCGTGGCCCTTTCCGCCCTGACGATGGCGGAGTTTTTCCGTGATGAGGAAAACCAGGACGTGCTGCTCTTTGTCGATAACATCTTCCGTTTCTCACAAGCCGGTTCGGAGGTCTCCGCCCTGCTCGGCCGGACCCCTTCCGCCGTGGGTTATCAACCGACCCTTTCCGAGGAAATGGCAGGCCTGCAGGAGCGGATCACCTCCACCAACAAGGGCTCGATCACGTCCCTCC